>NZ_JASBQZ010000001.1:0-183736 GCF_029960685.1 Pseudomonas sp. AL10 | reverse complement strand
AGCCCGCTGCTAAAACTGCTGCTGCCAAACCAGCCGCGAAGCCCGCTGCTAAAACTGCTGCTGCCAAACCAGCTGCAAAGCCAGCTGCTAGAACTGCTGCAGCCAAACCAGCCGCGAAGCCAGTTGCTAAAACTGCTGCTGCCAAGCCAGCCGCGAAGCCAGTTGCTAAAACTGCTGCCGCCAAACCAGCCGCGAAGCCAGTCGCTAAAACCGCTGCAGCCAAACCAGCCGCGAAGCCAACTGCTAAAACTGCTGCCGCCAAACCAGCTGCCAAGCCAGTCGCTAAAACCGCTGCAGCCAAACCAGCTGCCAAGTCAGCCGCTAAACCTGCTGCTGCCAAACCAGCTGTGAAGCCAGCCGCTAAACCTGCTGCTGCCAAACCAGCCGCCAAGCCAGCTGCTAAACCTGCTGCCGCAAAACCGGCCGCGAAGCCAACTGCCAAGCCAGCGCCCGCCAAGCCAGCCACGCCAGCAGCCCCCACTGCCACCCCGGCAGCAGCCACCGCTCCAACTGCATCGGCCAGCAGCACTCCTGCACCGGTAGCGCCAAGCACCACCCCAACCAGCGCTTCCTAAGTGTTGGTGGCCATGACGCGCAATTGCAGCAGCGCGTCGTGGTCAAGGTTGGCGGCTTCGGTCGCCAGGCCTTCACGCCATTCTTGCTGACCCGGCACCTCATTGATCGGCCATGCCTGCGCCAGCGCTTCCAAGCGTGCCAGCAGCGTTCTTTCGGCCTCCAGCTCCAGTGTCTTGATCTGCTCGCGTAGCGATGCCAATTGCGCATCCTGCTGGGCCAAGGCGCGCCATTGCACGCGCATTTGTCGCAACGGTTCGACTACCTGCACCCGCCACGGCTGAGCGATCTGTTGCAATGCCTGAACGCGTTCGGGCTTGTACGCCACACCTCGTTGCTCCAGCCAAGCACCACACAACAACAGGCACACGTCTGCACCTTGCTCCTGCAAGCGCAGGCACGCGGCCTCCACGCCCGGGCGAGCATAGGTCGAAAGGGCAAAGCTCCACAGGTCAGCGTACATATTCACACCCAAGCCAGCGGCCAACGAAGCTGGTAGACTCCGCCGCCATTATGATCCGACTTCAAAGCCTAACATTACAGCGTGGCCCGCAACGTCTTCTTGAAGACGCCGAGCTGACCCTGCACGCCGGTCACAAAGCCGGCCTGATCGGTGCCAACGGCGCCGGCAAATCCACGTTGTTCGCCTTGTTGCTGGGTGAGCTGACCCCGGATTCCGGGGACTGCCTGCTGCCGGCCGACTGGCGCATTGCCCATATGCGCCAGGAGATCGACACCCTGGACCGCATCGCCATCGACTACGTGCTCGATGGCGACCTGCGCCTGCGCCAGGTGCAACACGACCTCGCCGAAGCCGAAAAAGCCCAGGACGGTGCCGCCCAGGCGCGCCTGCACTCGGAGCTGGACAGCGCCGACGGCTATACCGCCGACGCCCGCGCTCGCAAGATGCTTGCCGGCCTTGGGTTTACCAACGAGCAGATGGACCGTCCGGTCGCCGATTTCTCCGGCGGCTGGCGCATGCGCCTGAACCTGGCCCAAGCGCTGATGTGTCCGTCGGACCTGTTGCTGCTCGACGAGCCGACCAACCACTTGGACCTCGATGCGATCCTGTGGCTGGAAGACTTCCTCAAGAGTTACCAGGGCACCTTGCTGCTGATCTCCCACGACCGGGATTTCCTCGACGCCGTGGTCGATAACATCGCCCATGTCGAACAGAAGAAAATCACCCTTTACCGTGGCGGCTATACCGCGTTCGAACGCGCTCGCGCCGAACGCCTGGCCCAGCAGCAACAGGCCTTTGAAAAGCAACAGGCGCAACGTGCGCACATGGAAAGCTACATCGCCAGGTTCAAGGCCCAGGCCACCAAGGCCCGCCAGGCGCAGAGCCGGATCAAGGCCCTGGAACGCATGGAAGAGCTGTCGGCGGCCCACGTCGATTCGCCGTTCGACTTTGTCTTCCGTGAGTCGGTGAAGATCTCCAGCCCGCTGTTGGACCTCTCGGACGCTCGCCTGGGCTACGGCGACAAAACCATCCTGGAGAAGGTTAAGCTGCAGCTCACGCCGGGCGCCCGCATCGGTTTGCTCGGCCCGAACGGCGCCGGCAAGTCGACACTGATCAAGAACCTCTCGGGTGAGCTTGAGCCGCTGGCCGGTCGCCTCACTCGTGGCGAGAACACGGTGGTGGGTTACTTCGCCCAGCACCAACTGGACTCGCTGGACGCTAAGGCCAGCCCGCTGTTGCACCTGCAACGCCTGGCGCCAGCCGAGCGCGAGCAGACCCTGCGCGACTTCCTCGGCGGTTTCGACTTCCGTGGCGCGCGTATCGACGAGCCCGTGCTGAACTTCTCCGGTGGCGAAAAAGCCCGCCTGGCCCTGGCCCTGATCGCCTGGGACCGGCCCAACCTGCTGTTGCTCGACGAACCGACCAACCACCTGGACCTGGAGATGCGCCTGGCGCTGACCATGGCCCTGCAGGAATTCAGCGGTGCGGTATTGGTGGTGTCTCACGACCGTCACCTGCTCAAGAGCACCACCGACAACTTCCTGCTGGTGGCCGACGGCAAGGTCGAAGAGTTCGATGGCGACCTGGACGACTACGCGCGCTGGCTGACCGAATACCGCCTGCGCAATGCGCCGGCCAGCAACACGCCGGTCAACCCGGACAAGACCGACAAGAAAGCCCAGCGCCAGGCCGCCGCCGCGCTGCGCCAGCAGTTGGCACCGCACAAGCGCGAAGCCGACAAGCTGGAAGCCGAGCTGGGCAAGGTGCATGAGCGCCTGGCCAAGATCGAAGCCAGCCTGGGCGACAGCGCCGTCTACGAGGCGGCGCGCAAGGATGAACTGCGTGACCTGTTGGCCGAACAGGCCAAGCTCAAGGTGCGCGAGGGGCAATTGGAGGAAACCTGGATGGAGGCCCTCGAATTGCTCGAAACCCTGCAAGCGCAACTGGAGGCGCTGTCCTGATGGAAGCGTTGCAATTGCCAGTACCGGTGCAATGGATCGAGCCCATCTGGATCGGCGTGCAAATCCTGCTGATCCTGCTGGCTGGCTACCTGGCCCAGCGCTTCGTCGCAAAAGGCCTTACGCGCCTGGGCGAGCGCTACCCGTTCCCGCCGCAATTGCTGATGCCCCTGCGCGGCGGCTTGCGCTGGCTGATCATGGGCAGTGCGCTGATCTTTGTGCTGGGCCGCCTGGGTGTGTCCGCCACGGTGCTGTGGACCGCCCTGTCGGGCTTTGTCGCGGTGGCGGCCGTGGCGTTTTTCGCCATGTGGTCGGTGCTGTCCAACCTGCTTTGCGCGATCCTGATCTTTACCGTCGGGCCGTTTCGCCTGGGTGATATCGTCGAGTTGGTGGACACCGTCGACAAGCCGGGCGTGAAGGGCCGGGTCGTGGCGATCAACTTGCTCTACACCACGCTGATCGAAGTCGAGGAAGCCGGGACCAACAGCGCGATGGTGCAGGTGCCCAATAGCCTGTTCTTCCAGCGTTCGGTACGCCGTTGGCCCGGCTCTGGCACCAACATCCTGTAGGAGCGAGCTTGCTCGCGAAGAACCTGAGAGCGCCGCGTTCATCCAGTTTGCCCGCGTTATCGTTGACGTTCTTCGCGAGCACGCTCGCTCCTACAGAAATCTATAGCCAGCCTTTGGTTGCAGGAGTTAGCTTAAGGCACAACCGCTAACTCCCTTACGAGGTGTGCAATGGCTCTCGATACATGGCTGGCCTTTTTCCTGGCCAGTTGGATCATCTCCCTTTCTCCTGGCGCCGGCGCCATCGCCTCAATGTCCAGCGGCCTGCAGTACGGTTTTGTGCGTGGCTACTGGAACGCCATCGGCCTGCAACTGGGCCTGGCGATGCAGATTGCCGTGGTTGCGGGTGGTCTGGGAGCCATTCTGGCGGCCTCGTCTACTGCGTTCTATGCGATCAAATGGTTCGGCGTGGCCTACCTCGTGTACCTGGCCATCAAGCAATGGCGCGCTTTGCCCATGGACATGACCGACGACGCCGCCGTACGCCCCATTGGCAAACCGATGGCGATGATGTTCCGCGGTTTTCTGGTCAACGCCAGCAACCCCAAGGCGCTGGTATTCATGCTGGCGGTGCTGCCGCAGTTCGTGAACCCGCAGGCGCCGTTGTTGGTCCAGTACCTGATCCTGGGTGCAACCATGATCAGCGTCGATATGATCGTGATGGCGGGCTACACAGGGTTGGCGTCGAAAGTCTTGCGCCTGTTGCGTACACCCAAACAACAGAAACGCGTAAACCGCACCTTTGCTGGCTTGTTTGTCGGCGCTGCCGGTTTCCTGGCGAGCCTGCATCGCGCCACGGCCTGACCAAGCGACGGACCAAAAATGTGGGAGCGGGCTTGCTCGCGAATGCGGTGTGTCAGTCAAAGGAAATAGTGACTGAAGCACCGCATTCGCGAGCAAGCCCGCTCCCACACTCGTTTTGTAGTGATATGAAATAACACCTTGAGTCGAATCCATTAAAGCTCAACAATAGTGTTACTTCGTATTTCCACTTGAGATTCATTCATGACCGCCCCTTTCCGCTTTCTCGCCTGGCTGCTGTTGCCGGCGTTGCTGTCGTGCAGCTCCAATCTGTTGGCCGCGACCGCCGAGGGCGCGCCGCAAGCCCTGCATTTGCTGGACTACATTGGCGCCGACTACCCACCGACGGTGGAGGCGGGCAAGGTGGTAGATGACTCGGAATACCGTGAACAAGTGGAATTTCTCGGGGTGTTGCAGGGGCTGGTGGCTGATTTGCCAGACAAACCCGAGCGCGCCGAGCTGATAAAGGGCGTTGATGAACTGCTGGCCGCAGTCACTGCACACCAGGATGGAGCGAGCGTTGCCCGCCAGGCCCGTCAATTGGGCGCCAAACTGGCCGTGGCGTATGAAGTCAGCCAGGCCCCGGCCATCACGCCGGACCCGACCCGAGGCGCGCCGCTCTACGCCCAGCATTGTTCGGTGTGCCACGGCACAGCAGGTGCCGGCGATGGCCCCGCAGGCATGGGCATGACGCCGCCACCCGCTAACCTGCGCGATGCCACACGCCTGGATCGCTTGAGCCTCTATGCGATCTACAACACCCTCGGCCTGGGCGTCGAAGGCACCGACATGCCGTCGTTCGCTGACCAACTGGACGACCGCCAGCGCTGGGACCTGGCAACCTATATCGCCGGCTTCACGGCCGACCCGGCCGCCGCGAAAGGCGAGCAGACATTCAACCTCGCCGACCTGGCCCGCCAGACCCCCAATGAAGTGCTCGCCGCTGACGGCCCTGGCGCTGCGGCGACATTCCGCGCCCAGCGTGCGCAGCCGCCGCAGGTTCAGCGTGGCCCCGCGCAGTTGCTCGATTACACCGCCGCCACCCTGGACAAGAGCCTCGCAGCCTTTCGCAACGGCGACCACGAGCAGGCTTATGATCTGTCCGTCGCGGCCTACCTGGAAGGCTTCGAGCTGGTGGAAAGCTCCCTGGATAACGTCGATGCCAATGTGCGCAAAGACACCGAGAAGGCGCTGATGGCTTATCGGCAATCGTTGCAGGACGGTTTGCCTATCGAGCAGGTGCAGCAGCGCTTGGATGCAGCCAAAGGCAAACTCACTGAATCGGCTGGTTTGCTGGGCGGCGATGGCCTGAGCTGGTCGTTGAGCTATATCTCTGGCCTGCTGATCCTGCTGCGCGAAGGTCTGGAAGCGATTCTGGTGCTGGCAGCGATCCTCGCCTTCCTGCGTAACACCGGCCAGCAATCGGCGGTGCGCAGCGTCAACGTCGGCTGGGGCCTGGCGCTGTTGGCGGGCTTGGCTACGTGGGCCCTGGCGGCCTATGTCATTGATGTCAGCGGTGCCCAGCGCGAATTGCTCGAAGGCTGTACGGCGCTGTTCGCCAGTGTGATGGTGTTGTGGCTTGGTGTGTGGATGCACGACCGGCGTCACGCGGCAGCCTGGCAGGACTACATCAAGAGCAGCCTGGTGGGCGGCGGTGGGCGTTTCGGTTTTGCCGTGCTGGCGTTCTTCTCGGTGTACCGCGAACTGTTCGAAGTCATCCTGTTCTACGAAACCCTGTGGCTGCAGGCCGGCCCTGCCGGGCACAACGCGGTGCTGGCCGGTGGTGCCACGGCGCTGGTGCTGCTGGTGGGCCTGGCCTGGGTGATCCTGCGCGGTTCGGCGAAGCTGCCCCTGGCGCTGTTCTTCGGCATCAATGCCGCGTTGCTGTGTGCGTTGTCGGTAGTGTTCGCCGGGCACGGTGTGAAGGCCTTGCAGGAAGCGGGCATCTTTGGCACGCGGCCGGTGGCGTTCTTTGACTTCGACTGGCTGGGCATCCACGCCGATGCGTATTCGCTGGGCGCGCAGGCCGTGGCGATTCTGGCGATTGTGGTGCTGTATGGCCGTAGCCGCCTGACCGAAAAGCGCCGGGTGGCGGCGTAGCATGCGGGTGTGGATCGACGCCGACGCCTGCCCTCGGGCGGCCAAGGACCAAGTGGTGAAGTTCGCCCTCAAGCGCCAGTTTGAGGTGGTGCTGGTGGCAGGGCAAAGCCAGATCAAACCGAGCTTTGCCTGTGTGAAGTTGATCGTGGTGCCCAGCGGGCCGGATGCCGCCGATGATTACCTGGTGGAGCATGCCGTGCCCGGCGAACTGGTGATTTGCAGCGACGTGCCCTTGGCCGACCGCCTGGTAAAGAAGGGGGTCACGGCCCTCGACCCGCGTGGCAAGGAATTCAGCCCGGCGAACATGAGCGAGCGGTTGGCGGTGCGTAACCTGTTCACCGACCTGCGCGAGCAAGGCCAGATGGGCGGCGGCCCACCGCCCCACGGCGAAAAGGACAAGCAGGCGTTTGCCAATGCACTGGACCGTATCCTCACCCGCTTGATGAAGCCTCTGTAGGAGCGAGCTTGCTCGCGAAAAACGTCAACGATAACGCGGGCACTCTGGATGAACGCGGCGCTCTCAGGTTCTTCGCGAGCAAGCTCGCTCCTACAGAAAGAGGGCGTCAGTCGTTCTCGTGGGTCAACTCCAACACCCGATCCACAAGCTTGTTGATGCCTGACGCCACCTCGCTGATGTTCTTGCCCAGCATATAGGCCGGCGTACTCACCAGCTTGCGCGCCGGGTCCTCGACAATGTCCTCTACCGTGCATTCGATGTGGGTGGCGCCCATCTTGTCCAGGGCAGCCGCTGTGTCGGCATCGTTACCGATGGTGCAGGTCACGCCAGGGCCGTAGATCTTGGCGGCCAGGGCCGGCGAGATGCAGATCAACCCCACCGGCTTGCCCGCTTCGGCAAAGGCTTCAGCCAGCGCCAGCACCTGCGGGTTGATGCTGCAGCCGGCGCCTTCCACGGCAAAGTTCGACAGGTTCTTGGCCGCGCCAAAACCGCCCGGCACGATCAGCGCGTCAAAGTCTGCGGCATTGGCTTGGCCAATATCCTTCACGGCGCCGCGGGCGATGCGCGCAGATTCCACCAGCACATTGCGCGACTCGGGCATTTCTTCGCCCGTGAGGTGGTTGATCACGTGCAACTGCGCAACGTCGGGTGCAAAGCATTCCACTTGAGCGCCGCGCTGGTCCAGGCGCAGCAGGGTGATCACGCTTTCATGGATCTCTGCGCCGTCGTACACGCCACAGCCGGAAAGGATCACTGCAATCTTTTTGCTCATGGGCATTTCTCCTGATTCATGGCGTTAAATGTCTACTAATTTGTAACCTGTTGCCAATGGGATCTCACGTCGCTGCACCTAATCTTGATGTAACAAAAATAGACCGGACTCGCCCATGGACTTTGTGCCTTATGCAGTACCGTTTTTTATTGCCCTGATTGTGGTGGAGTTGTTGGCCGACCGTTGGCGTGGCGTGCGCAACTACCGAGTGGCAGATGCCATCAACAGCCTCAGCACCGGCGTGCTGTCCACCACTACCGGCTTGCTCACCAAGGGCGTGGGCCTGCTGACCTATGCGTTCGCCCTCAAGCACCTGGCGCTGTTCGAGTTGCCAGCCGAAAACGTCTGGACCTGGGTATTCGCCTTTGTGTTCTATGACTTTTGCTACTACTGGCTGCACCGAATGGGCCATGAGCGCAACATCCTGTGGGCCGCGCATTCGGTGCATCACCAGAGCGAGGACTACAACCTCAGCACCGCCTTGCGCCAGACCAGCACCGGCTTCCTGCTGAGTTGGATCTTCTACCTGCCGCTGGCGGTGGCCGGCGTGCCGCTGGTGGTGTTTATCAGTGTGGCCTCGCTCAACCTGCTGTATCAATTCTGGGTCCATACACGTCATGTTCCCAAGCTCGGCTGGGTCGAATGGCTGTTGGTCACGCCGTCCAATCATCGGGCCCACCATGCACAGAACGCTCTCTACATGGATCGCAACTACGGCGGGGTGTTCATTATTTAGGACCGGCTGTTCGGCACCTTCCAGGAGGAAGACGATAACGAGCCGGTGATTTTCGGCGTGACCACACCCCTGGCCAGCTGGAACCCGCTGTGGGCCAACCTGCAGTTTTATGCGCAGCTATGGAGTGACGCCCGGCGTACTGAACGTTGGTGGGACAAGCTGCGCATCTGGTTCATGCGCACCGGCTGGCGCCCGGCGGACGTCAATGCCCAGTACCCGCTGGCCAAGCCGGACCTGAGCCAGTTCCGCAAATTCGAGGTGCCGCTGGACGTGAGCCAACAGGTCTACATCGCCTTGCAGTTTGCGGCTTACGTGGGGTTTGGCAGCTATTTGATGAATTTCGGTGAGGGCTTGTCCACGTCGGCGCTGGCCCTCGGTTGGGGCACGATGGCGTTGGGGCTGTTTACCTTGGGCGTGGCGCTGGAGAATCGCTCATGGGCACTGAAGGCCGAGCTGGCACGCCTGGCGCTGAATGTGCCGTTGGTATGGCTGGCGCCGCTGGTGGGGTTGTGGCCCGCCAGCAACCTGGGCTGGTTGGGCCTGGCGAGCTACAGCCTGCTCAGCATCATCGGCCTCTACTGTTGCAGAAGCCGGCTTACTCGGTTGGCGTCTTAGGCGTTTGCACCGGGGCTGGCTCGTTGGCCAGCCGAGCCTTGGCCTCGGCACACGCTTGGCGGGCGATGCGGGCATTCTTGAAGCGGCGTCGCAACCACAGGCCAAAGCCCAGCACCAGCAAGGCGCCCAGTACCCACAGCTCGTATTTCTTGACGCTGCCAAGCATGCCTTCCAGCACCGCGCCGAAGTGGTAGGCCGCCGCCCCCAATGCCGCCGCCCAGATCGCCGCGCCAATACCGTTGAGAACCAGATAGCGCAGCGGTGGGTAGCCGGACAAGCCAATCGCCACGGGCATCACCGTGCGCAAGCCGTAGACGAAGCGGAAACTCAATACCCAGATATCCGGATGCTTGCGGATATGTTCCAGTGCCTTGTCGCCCATCAATTGCCAGCGCGGCTTGCGCGCCAGCAACTTGCGGCCGTGCTTGCGCCCCATGTAGTACCAGAGCTGGTCGCCGGCGTAGCTGCCAAAAAAGGCAACGACCACCACCAGGTTGATATCCATGTAGCCACGGAACGCCAGGAAGCCTGCGAGTACAAGGATGGTCTCGCCTTCGAAGAACGTGCCGAGAAAGAGGGCAAAGTAGCCGAAGTCATGCAGAAATTGTTGAAGCATGGTCTAGGGTGCTGGCGAAATGAACGCGCAGCCTACGCCTTCACGAAGATTCATGAAAGTATCGAGATGTGTCACGAAGTGAACAATTCCTACGCAAATGACGAATGGGACTACAGGTCGCGTCGATAAGCACAACTGTCATTCATTCGTCATAATGGCCGCTTATAACTGCAACGCTCGCCCGTAAACACGGGCTCAGGAGTCTGTCGTGAGCTTTACCCCTGCCAATCGCCTGTTCCCTGCCACCCGTCTGCGTCGCAATCGTCGTGATGATTTTTCTCGTCGCCTGGTACGTGAAAATGTACTGACCACGAATGATCTGATCCTGCCGGTTTTCGTGCTTGACGGTGAAAATCGCCGGGAAGCGGTGGCGTCGATGCCGGGTGTGGAGCGTCTGACCATTGATTTGTTGCTTGAAGAAGCGGCGAATTGGGTCGAATTGGGCATTCCGGCGCTGGCGCTGTTTCCGGTGACCCCGGCGGAACTCAAGTCCCTGGACGCCGCTGAAGCCTGGAACCCCGACGGGATTGCCCAGCGTGCCACCCGTGCCCTGCGCGAGCGCTTCCCGGAACTGGGGGTGATCACCGACGTGGCCCTGGACCCATTCACCACCCACGGCCAGGATGGCATTCTTGACGAAGACGGTTATGTTCAGAACGACATCACCGTCGATGCACTGGTCAAGCAGGCGTTGTCCCACGCTGCGGCAGGCGCCCAGGTGGTTGCGCCGTCGGACATGATGGACGGACGCATCCAGGCGATCCGCGAAGCCCTTGAGCTGGCTGGCCACGTCAATGTACGAATCATGGCCTACTCGGCCAAATACGCCAGCGCCTACTACGGCCCATTCCGCGATGCGGTAGGCTCGGCGCTGAACCTGGGCAAGGCCAACAAGGCCTCGTACCAGATGGACCCGGCCAACAGCCTAGAGGCCCTGCACGAAGTGGCTGCCGACTTGGCCGAAGGCGCCGATATGGTGATGGTCAAGCCGGGGATGCCCTACCTGGACATTCTTTACCGGGTCAAAGAGGAATTCAAAGTGCCGACCTTTGTCTATCAGGTCAGCGGTGAATACGCCATGCACATGGCGGCAATCCAGAATGGTTGGTTGAGTGAAGGGGTGATCCTCGAATCCCTGACTGCCTTTAAACGTGCCGGCGCTGATGGCATTCTGACCTACTTCGCCGCCCGCGCCGCCCAATTGCTTAGAGAGCAACAATAGCCCTCACAGGAACACTCGATGAATACCGAAGGACTCTCAGAAGTTGCCGTAAAAGACGCTCACCCGGTGGTTGAACAAGTCGCCGAGACCCCGCCGGAGCTGGAGCCTGCACCGCCTGCGGTGGTAGCCGAAGCACCTGCGCCGGCGCCAGCGCCCGTGGTCACCAACCTGGATGACAGCAGCCTGTACATCCACCGCGAGCTGTCACAACTGCAATTCAACATCCGCGTGCTCGAGCAGGCGCTGGATGAGTCCTACCCCTTGCTGGAGCGGCTGAAATTCCTGCTGATCTTCTCCAGCAACCTGGATGAGTTCTTCGAGATCCGTGTTGCCGGCCTCAAGAAGCAGATCACCTTCGCCCGTGAACAAGCCGGTGCCGACGGCCTGCAACCGCATCAGGCCCTGGCGCGCATCAGTGAGCTGGTGCATGGCCATGTGGACCGCCAGTACGCGATCCTCAACGACATCCTGCTGCCTGAACTGGAAAAGCATCAGGTCCGCTTCATTCGTCGTCGTCACTGGACCGCCAAGATCAAGACCTGGGTGCGCCGTTACTTCCGGGACGAAATTTCGCCGATCATCACGCCTATCGGCCTCGATCCGACGCACCCGTTCCCCTTGCTGGTGAACAAGAGCCTCAACTTTATCGTCGAGCTTGAAGGTATCGACGCCTTCGGCCGCGATTCGGGCCTGGCGATCATCCCGGCGCCACGCTTGTTGCCTCGGATCATCAAGGTACCGGAGGAGGTGGGTGGCGCGGGCGACAACTATGTATTCCTGTCGTCGATGATCCATGCGCACGCTGATGACCTGTTCCAGGGCATGAAGGTCAAGGGCTGCTACCAGTTCCGCCTGACCCGTAACGCCGACCTGGCGCTGGACTCCGAAGATGTCGAAGACTTGGCCCGTGCCCTGCGCGGCGAGCTGTTCTCGCGGCGCTACGGCGACGCGGTGCGCCTGGAAGTGGCGGACACTTGCCCCAAACATCTGTCGGACTACCTGCTCAAGCAGTTCAACCTGGCCGAATCCGAGCTGTACCAGGTCAACGGCCCCGTGAACCTGACGCGCCTGTTCAGCATCACCGGCTTGGACAGCCACCCGGAGCTGCAATACAAGCCGTTCACCCCGCAGATCCCGAAACTTTTGCAAAACAGCGAGAACATCTTCAGCGTGGTGAGCAAGCAGGACATCCTGCTGCTGCACCCCTTCGAGTCCTTCACCCCGGTGGTCGACCTGTTGCGCCAGGCCGCCAAAGACCCGCATGTCCTGGCCGTGCGCCAGACCCTGTACCGCAGCGGCGCCAACTCGGAAATCGTCGATGCGCTGGTAGACGCGGCGCGTAACGGCAAGGAAGTCACTGCGGTGATCGAGCTGCGTGCGCGTTTTGACGAAGAGTCCAACCTGCAACTGGCCAGCCGTCTGCAAGCGGCCGGTGCGGTGGTGATCTACGGCGTGGTCGGCTTCAAGACCCACGCCAAGATGATGCTGATCCTGCGCCGTGAAGCCGGTGAGATCGTACGCTACGCCCACTTGGGTACCGGCAACTATCACGCCGGCAACGCCAAGCTCTACACCGACTACAGCTTGCTGACGTCCGACGACGCGCTGTGCGAAGACGTCGGCAAGTTGTTCAGCCAGTTGATCGGCATGGGCAAGACCCTGCGCATGAAGAAACTGCTGCACGCGCCATTCACGCTCAAGAAGGGCATGCTCGACATGATTGCCCGCGAGACCCAGTTTGCCCTCGACGGCAAACCGGCGCACATCATCGCCAAGTTCAACTCGCTGACCGACCCGAAGATCATCCGCGCGTTGTACAAGGCCAGCCAGTCCGGTGTGCGTATCGACCTGGTGGTGCGTGGCATGTGCTGCCTGCGCCCCGGCATTGTGGGCGTGTCGCATAACATCCACGTGCGCTCGATCATTGGCCGCTTCCTGGAGCACACCCGCGTGTTCTACTTCCTTAACGGTGGCGAAGAGCAGATGTTCCTCTCCAGTGCCGACTGGATGGAGCGCAACCTCGACAAGCGTGTGGAGACCTGCTTCCCGGTGGAAGGCAAGAAGTTGATCATGCGGGTCAAGAAGGAGCTGGAAAGCTACCTGACCGACAACACCCATAGCTGGAGCCTGCAGTCGGATGGGCGCTACGTGCGTAACACTCCGACCGGCAACCAGAACCCGCGCAGCGCGCAGGCGACGTTGTTGGAGAAGTTGGGTAGCCCGATTCTGACGGTGAACTAAAACCCAACGCAGTTCAAAAAGTGGGAGCGGGCTTGCCCGCGATAGCGGTAGGTCAGCCAAAGATGCATTGGCTGACACTCCGTCATCGCGGGCAAGCCCGCTCCCACATTTGTTTTGCAGAATGCTTTTAGAGTTGCTTAGCGCAGGTTCAGGCTGAACCCCACCCGCGTCAGCCATTCGGCTTCCTGGGCGAAGTCGGCCTGGGTCAGCTGGTTTTCATCCAGCCAGCCTTTGGGGAACATCACTTCCAGGCTGTCGCCATCGGCGTGCAGTTTGACCTGGGGCATTTCCTGGGTGCCACGGATGTGGTGGAACAGGATTGCAAAGCGCAGCAGCGCACACAGGCGGATCAGCTTGATGCCGTCTTTACCGAACTCGGCAAACTTGTCCTTGGGAATATTGCGACGATGACCGCGCACCAACAGCGCGAGCATTTGCTGGTCTTCCCGTGAGAAACCGGCCAGGTCCGAGTGTTCGATCAGGTAGGCGCCGTGCTTGTGGTAATGGTAGTGGGCGATGTCCAGGCCCACTTCGTGCACCTTGGCTGCCCAGCCCAATAGCTCGCGCCAGACGCCGTCTTCCAGGTCCCAGTCCTCGGCCACCTGGTCAAAGGCGTGCAAGGCTTTGCGCTCCACACGGGCGGCTTGCTCCAGGTCGACGTGGTAACGCTCCATCAGCGAGCTGAGGGTGCGCTCGCGCACGTCTTCATGGTGATGACGGCCCAGCAGGTCGTAGAGCACACCTTCGCGCAGGGCGCCGTCACAGTGGTCCATGCGTTGCAGTTCGAGGGCGTCGAAGATGGCTTCGAGAATTGCCAGGCCCGCAGGGAAAATCGCACGGCGGTCGGGCTTGATGCCATCGAAGTCGATTTTCTCTGCATCCCCCAGCTTGAACAACTTGCGCTTGAGCCACGCCAAGCCCTCGGCGTTCACCTCGCCGGTGCCATGGCCACCGGCTTTCAAGGCCAGGCCGATGGCACGGATGGTGCCGGACGAGCCGATGGCTTCATCCCAGGTCAGTCGGTGCAAGGCGTGTTCGATGCTCATGATTTCCAGACGCGCTGCGGTGTAGGCCTGGGCATAGCGCGCCGGAGTGATCTTGCCATCCTTGAAATAACGCTGGGTGAAACTCACGCATCCCATCTGCAGGCTTTCACGCAGCAGCGGTTCGAAACGCTGGCCGATGATGAACTCGGTGCTACCGCCGCCAATGTCTGCCACCAGGCGTTTGCCGGGCGTATCGGCCAGTGTGTGTGACACGCCGAGGTAGATCAGGCGAGCCTCTTCACGGCCCGAGATGACCTCCACCGGATGCCCGAGGATTTCCTCGGCGCGATGGATGAACTCGTTGCGGTTGCGGGCCTCGCGCAAGGCATTGGTGCCAACGATACGCACTGCGCCAGGGGGCATGCCGTTGATCAGTTGCGCAAAACGCTTGAGGCAATCGAGGCCGCGCTGCATGGATTCTTCATTGAGCTTGCGCTCGTCGTCGATCCCGGCGGCCAGTTGCACTTTTTCGCCGAGCCGCTCAAGGATGCGGATCTCACCGTTCTGGGCCTTGGCCACGACCATATGAAAGCTGTTGGAGCCCAGGTCGATGGCGGCGATCAAGGACAGATTCTTGGCTTGGGATTGCGGCATGGTTTGAGGATCTCGGTCGATAACCTTGCCATCGTGCCACGATCGACCGCTGACGCCAACGCGTTGTGCTTCGGTAATTGGACCGATGCTGTCTGTAGGGAAATCTCTGGGAAGTGTAGGGCAGCTTCGCAAGCTTTAAACGAATAGGTAATCCGATACCGTGAGGCGTTTTAACTGTATGTCGTCGTAAGTTGTGTATGACATTGCTTACAGTGATCGGGGCTGTAGATCATGCGATTTCAGTCAGAGGACTACTTTGCTGATCGATTAAAGCCGTTGCCTAATTTAATACGGCCCACAGCAAATACCGTGTTGTCTGATTTTTTTGCCAGGCACCAAGGCGCCAGACTGTCATTCGGCAATTCTGCCTGGGTGTTATTTATTTATAGTTTTGTGTTACGGAAGATAAAGCGTTGAGCGACGGAGTCGCTAAAACCAAAATAAAGAACGCCTGTTAATTCCTAATGACAGGACGAGCATGAAAAAAATTATTGGATTAACCGTCGGTATGGTGTGCCTGGCTGCAACCCTCAATGCCCAGGCAACCACCAGTGCGCAGTTGGTCGTCAGGGGCACCATTACACCTGCTGCCTGCAACCTCAGCCTGGCGGGCAGTGGCATCATCGACTACGGCACGATTCGCTCGGGCGAATTGTCCCAAACAGCGTTTAACCCGCGCGAAGAGAGGACCACTTCGCTGGTGATCAATTGCGGCACCACGCCTGCCAGGTTCGGGCTCACGTTTACCGACCTGCAAGCGGGCAGCAAGGTGACGGGCATCCTCGGCGCGGGCTTCACCGAAGCACAGAACTATGGTTTGGGTATGGTGGGCGCCCGGCGTACCGGTGGCTATTCGGTCACTCTCAGGGACCTCAGGTCTTCCGGCACGACGCTGCTTCCAATCATGCGCACCGGTTTCGGGGCCTGGTACAACAGCGATGGCAAAATTGCGCAGTCGCCCAGCCAGTATTCTTGGCGTAATGGCGCGAGTATTACCCCTGCCGCTATCAGCCAGTTGACCGGCACGCTTGCGGTGAAAGCGGTGATCAACAAAGCTCAGGACCTGGATTTAAGTCGCGACATTTCCATTGATGGGCGCGCCACGCTTGTATTGAGTTACATCTAACTAACTGAAAACAGCCGATTAGGAAACTGACCCTTTCTCATTGGCTGTTTTTCTATGGGTGCGCGATTGCCAATCGTCAACGGCATGAGTTGAGGGGAATACCGAGTGCGTGGTTTTTTAATAAGTTGTGCGCTGCTGTGGCATCTTTTTTTCAGTGCTGTTGCCGCCGCCGACGGTATGTTGCCGGAAACAACAGTGGTGGTGCTTTATGAGGAAGACGGCGAAGCCACCTTGAGTATCAAGAACACCGATGCGGGGCCGGCACTGTTGCATTCCGTTGTTGAGAATGTGCCTGAAGACCTGGAGCCGCTACTGATTGTCACACCGCCTGTCACCCGTGTGGAGGCGGGGGATACGCAGCTTGTGCGCTTTATCAGCACCTTGAAACAGCCGCTCAAGACCCAGCGGCTCAAGCGCGTGTCGTTCGAGGGCATCCCTCAAGCGCGTGCTGCCGGTGGTGCGACCATCGGCATCACCCTGCGGCAGAATTTGCCGCTGATCCTGCACCCCCAAGGCCTGCCACGGCACCACACGCCCTGGGAGTTGTTGACGTGGAAGCGCGTCGGGGACCGGCTCAGCGTCCACAACGACAGCGCCTATGTAGTGCGCCTGGCGCCAGATGTGCAACTGCTGCCACAAGGCACGCTGGCGACATTGCCGCGCACTTACATTTTGCCAGGTGAGGCATTGGTGGCGAAGGGCGAAGGTCCGTTGGGCAATGTGGCTCAAGTAGAGATCCAGCCCGCCACGGTCTACGGGTTTTCGGTAGACAACTACCGAGCGCCGGTCATCACCGATGAGGGTTGATCGGTTCATGATGATTCGCTCCAGGCGTGGCATTCCGGGTAATTCCTGGCCCGGTCGATCCACGTTGTTCATCAGTTTTGCGGCGCTCTGGAGTTTACCTGGTATCGCGACCGCGCTGGAACTCGGGGAAGGGTTTGACCTGGCGGCCCTGACAACCCACGGCATAGACCCCAAGGTTGCCGATTACTTTCGCAGTGCGGCGCGCTTTCGCGAAGGTGTCCAGGTGGTGGGGTTACGGGTCAATGGCAACCCGCTTGGGCTGGTGGATGCTCAGTTTGGTCCACAGGGGGAATTATGTTTCACCCCTGGTTTACTGGAGAAAGCCGGGCTGGTTAAACCTGGCGCAATCCTGCAGCCAGGTGCCCGGCCAGGCCAGGCCTGTCATGATTTTCTCGGCGCATTTCCCGCCACGATGGTGCGCCTGCGTCCCGGTACCGACGAAGTGGTGCTGGTGGTGCCGACCCAGGCTTTGCGCGAACCCGAGTGGCAAAGCGGGGATTTTTCCCAGGGCGGCGCGGCAGCGTTGTTCAACTATGACGTGCTGGGTTACGACAGCCATTCGCGCAGCGGGCCCAGCCGGTTCGTGTCGGCTTATACCGAAGCGGGTTTCAACCTCGACGATTGGATTGTCCGCAGCCGCCAGTTCTATGTGTCGGACAACGGCCAGACCCGTACCGAACACTTGCACACTTATGCCCAGCGGGATATCGCCGGGTTGCGTTCGACGTTCCAGGCAGGCCAGCTCTCCAGTAATAACCCGCTGTTTGGCGGGATCCAACTGTCTGGCGTGCAGTTTTCCCCCGATGGGCAGTCCAGGACACCCGCAGGCGGCAATATCGCAGTGGTCGAGGGGTTGGCCCAAAGCCAATCGCGGGTCGAGATACGCCAGTCCGGTGTGTTGGTCCACAGTACGTTGGTGCCTGAAGGACCGTTCCGGCTGACGGGCTTGCCCCTGCTCAACGCCACCAGCGACCTTGAGGTCAGCGTGATTGATGTGCGGGGCGCCAAGCGCAGTTTCGTGGTACCGGCGGCATCATTCGCGGGGGCTGCCCCGGCGGCGCCTGGTTACTATTTATCGGTGGGCGAACTGCGCAGAACGGCGGGTGAGGAAGGGCCATCCCCGGTGATCGCCATGGGCAGTGGCACCTGGGGGCTGGGGAGTCATTCGTCTGCGGGTTTTGGCTTGTTGAGCACCGATGACTATTGGGCGGCAGGAGGGACCCTGAGCAGCGTGTTTTTCCAACGGGTTTCTGTCAACGCACGCCACAACCTGTCCCGGGACAGCCACAAGGCCGTGTCCGGCTCACGCAGCAGCCTGTCGCTGAGCAGCCCCGTCGGGGCCAATATCGACGTCAACCTCAGCGCCACCACCCAGACGCGTGGTTATCGCGAAGTCACGCAGGTGGGCCAGCCGCTCAGAGCCGATGATCTCAATTCGTACTTCAAAAACCAGTACACCGCAGGCGTGAGCTGGGCCGAACCCACGCTGGGCGTATTTTCTTTGAATTACACCCACAGCGCGCAATTTGGCGGGCAAACCAGCGAGCATGTGTTTGCCTCATGGAACAAGTCGTTTGGCCGGGCCGATGTGGCGCTGATCGCTGACTCTCAAGTGGGCGGCTCACGGGCTCGCCAAGACGCCAACTATGCCGGGAGCCGGCGTGATCGTGCGGTAGATAACGACGTGTCCCTGCGGTTGCAGGTCAGTGTGCCGCTAGGCGGCGATCGCCGTGTGAGCAGCTACACCAGCCGCCGTGGGGAGCAATTTACTGCCGGTACTGCACTGAGCGAACGGGTCAACGAGTATGTGAACTACGAAGTAGCGGTGGAGCGTGACATGCGGGCCCGGGAGCAATCGTTGCGTGGGCAAGTGGACGTGTTGCCACGCTATGCACGAGTGGGCCTGGGCGTCAGCCACGACCCGTTGGGTAGCAGCTACACAGGCCAGTTGCAGGGGGGTGTGGTGGCTCACGAAGGCGGGCTGACCTTTTCGCCGTACAGCGTGCAGGACACGTTCGGCATCGTCTCGGTCGGCGATATCGGCTCGGCGAAAGTCGAGACGCCACAAGGCCCGGTATGGACCGACTTCAGCGGCCAGGCGGTGATCGCCGGCTTGCCGGCCTACACCAACAGCCGCGTCCAGGTACAGACCCCTTCGTTGCCCAAGCAGGTAGACCTGAAAAACGGCACCCAGGTCATTGCGGCGGGCCGAGGCTCATTCAATCACGTGGATTTTGACGTGGTGAAAGTGCGCCGGATGCTGGTGACCGCCAACGATCAGCACGGCCGGCCATTGCCTCAGGGCGCCTCGGTGTTCGGCAAGGGCAACCGCTTCCTCACCAGCGTGGTGGGCGAGGGCATGATTTTTCTCAACGACGTTTCCGAGCTGCAAAACCTGAGGGTTTCATTGCCGGACTCTTCCACTTGCCTGTTGCACATTGACCCAGAGGCCAAGCCTGACAATGACAAATTCTATGAAGCTGCATCGGCGGTATGCCAGGGTGGTTAAGCGTACCAGCCTGCCCTTGGCGCTCTCATGCGTGCTGCTGGCAACGCTCGATGCGCAAGCTGAAAATTGTCGGCTTTCGCTGAGCCCGCCGCGCATCGACTATGGCGCAATACGCCGGGATGCAGTGGTCGAAAACGCCGCTGTGGTGCTGGCCACTCGCACGTTCAACCTGTCTGTGCTCTGTGTTGAACCGGCGGTAATGGCCCTGCGCTTTGTCGCAGCGCCTGCCGATGGGCAAGGGTTTCGGTTTGGTCGTGAGGGGCGTTTTCGCCTGCGTCTCAAGCATGCCCAGGTCGACGGGCGAGCTGTCGGCTGGGTGTCTGCTCAAGCGCCTGACGAGTCGGCCAGAGGCCAGTTATTACCCGGCCAGGCCTTGGTCGCGCGCGCCGCAGGTTTGCCGGTGGCAGGGCGGCGACTCACCGCCCAGGTCGATCTCGACACCGAACTGCCCTTCGAGGCGTTGATGGTACGCGGGGAGGCCAACCTTGAAGGGCTGGGCAGTTTCGAACTGATCAGCCAGGCTGTTCCACCGAGCCAATGAAGTTGGCGAGCTCAACTGTTTGCGGGTTGGCGAACAACACCTTCGGGTCACCGGTTTCATGCACCTTGCCCTGGTGCATGAACACCAGCTTGTCGCCGACCTCACGGGCAAAACGCATTTCGTGAGTCACCATGATCAGGGTCATGCCGTCCTGGGCCAGTTGGCGCACCACGCTCAGCACTTCATTGACCAGTTCGGGGTCCAGGGCCGAGGTGATCTCATCGCACAGCAACACCTTGGGCGACATGGCCAGGGCGCGGGCAATGGCGACGCGCTGTTGCTGGCCGCCGGACAAACGATCGGGAAAGGCGTCGAATTTTTCGCCCAGCCCGACCCGGTCCAGCATCTGCCTGGCCAATTCGGCGGCCTTGGCCTTGGGCACTTTCTGCACCACTTGCGGCGCCAGCATCACGTTCTCGCCCACGGTCAGGTGCGGGAACAGGTTGAATTGCTGGAACACCATGCCGACCTTCTGCCGCAGGCTGCGCAGGTCGGCGCGGGCGGCGTCGAGGTATTCGCCATCGACTTCGATGACGCCGTCGTTGATCGACTCCAGGCCATTGAGGGTGCGCAGCAAGGTGGACTTGCCCGAGCCGCTGCGGCCGATGATCGCCACCACCTGGCCTTCGTCCACCGTCAGGTCGATGCCCTTGAGTACGTGGTGATCGCCGTAATACTTATGCAGGGCAGAAATTCTAAGCAGAGGCATGCAGTCTCCTTTCCAGGTAGCGCGCACTGAGGGACAAGGGGTAACAGAGCAAAAAGTAACCGAGGGCCACCAGGCCGTAGACCATGAAGGGCTCAAAGGTGGCGTTGGCGAGCATGCCGCCTGTCTTGGTCAGTTCGGTGAAGCCGATGATCGAGGTTACGGCGGTGCCTTTGACCACCTGCACCGAGAAGCCCACCGTCGGCGCGACAGCAATACGCAACGCCTGAGGCAAGATCACATAGCGCAGTTGTTCAAACGGGTTGAGGGCCAGGCTGGCCGAGGCTTCCCATTGGCCGTGGGCAATGGAGTCGACGCAGCCGCGCCATATTTCTGCCAGGTAGGCGCTGGTAAACAGGGTCAAGGCAATCGCCGCTGCCAGCCAGGGCGATATGTCCACGCCAAGCAGGGCAACGCCGAAAAATACCAGGAACAGCTGCATCAGCAACGGCGTGCCCTGGAACAGTTCGATATAGGTGCGGGCCATATTGCGTGGGAACGCTTTGCGGCTGATACGCAGGGTCATCACCAGTAAGCCGATCAGGCCGCCGCCCACAAACGCCACCAATGACAGCAGCAGCGTCCATTGCAGGCCGGTCAGCAGGTTGCGCACGATGTCCCAGAACGAAAAATCACTCATCGGCTGTTCCTCATGACAAACCGTCGGCCGATCCAGTTGAGCAATTGGCGAATCATCAGCGCCATGCACAGGTACACCAGGGTGGTCAGGGCATAGGTTTCAAAGGCGCGGAAATTACGCGACTGGATAAAGTTGGCGGCAAAGCTCAACTCTTCAGTCGCGATCTGCGAACACACCGCCGAACCGAGCATCACGATGATGATCTGGCTGCTCAGGGCCGGCCACACCTTGCCCAGGGCCGGCAGCAGCACCACATGGCGGAACGCCTCGAAGCGCGTCATTGCCAGCGCCGCGGCCGCCTCCAGTTGCCCGCGTGGGATGGCCTGGATGCCCGCACGGATGATCTCGGTGGAGTACGCCCCCAGGTTGATCACCATCGCCAGCACGGCGGCTTGCCACTCGGTGATTTTCAACCCCAGGGACGGCAGGCCGAAGAAAATAAAGAACAGTTGCACGAGGAACGGCGTGTTGCGGATCAACTCGACATACACCCCAAAAATCCACGCAAACGGCTGGATCTTCCACGCCCGTACCACGGCACCGACGGTGCCCAGGGCCACTCCGAGGACGGCGCCAATAGCCGTCAGCTCAAGGGTGAACAGCGCTCCGCGCAGCAGCAGGTCGGTATTGGCCAGCACCGGCACAAAGTCGAATTGATAGGCCATCTTTGAGCTCCGCGTCAGAGATCGGCAGGCAGCGGTTCTTTGAGCCACTGCATCGCGTTTTTCCCAAGGCTGCCGTCAGCCTTGGCTGCCACCAGGATCTGGTTGACCTTTTCCAACAGCGCCGGCTCGTTCTTGTTCACGCCCACGTACACCGGCGAGTCCTTGAGTTTCACCTTCAGTGCCGGTACGCGTTTGGGGTTGCGTTCGCTGATGGCCACCATGACCACGTTGCCGCTGGCGATCAGGTCCACTTGGCCGGCCAGGTAGGCGGCGATGGTGGAATTGTTGTCTTCAAAGCGCTTGATCGTGGCTTCCTTGGGCGCTACCGCGGTCAGCTCGATGTCCTCGATGGCGCCACGGGTTACGCTGATGGTCTTGCCCTTGAGGTCGTCGAGGCTGACGATGGCGGCGTCAGGCGGCCCAAACACGGCAAGGTAGAACGGCGCGTAGGCGTTGGAGAAGTCGATGACCTTTGCGCGCTCGGGGTTCTTGCCCAGGCTGGAAATCACCAGGTCGACTTTGCCAGTGGTGAGGAACGGGATGCGGTTGGTGCTGTTCACCGGGGTCAGTTCCAGCTTGACCTTGAGTTGGTCGGCCAGCAGCTTGGCGGTGTCGATGTCCAGGCCCCGGGGTTGCATGTCCGGACCCACCGAACCAAACGGTGGGAAGTCCTGGGGCACGGCAACCTTCAGGGTGCCCCGGGCGACGATGTCATCCAGACCATTCGCCTGGGCGGGTGCCTGGCTCAGCATCAGGCTGGCAAACAGGGCAGTGAGCAGGGCGCTGTAGCGCTTGGTCATGGCAACTCTCCGAAAATGGCGAAGGAATTTTCTGAGTTTGCCCAGTGCACAGCCCATGCCAGCACTGCTCGGATCGTCTGCAAGGCTGATGGTTGTTGAGGTGTACAGGTCTTACTGGTCTGAACAGTGGCCAGGGATTTCGCACCCTTTTCGAGCGTCGGCAAAAAGCGGCGAGCCCCTTTGGGGCGTGGCTTGCAGCCGGCCCTGAATAGTTTTACAACGGTCACACACGCTATCGGGAACCCTGAGCTTTTTATGAATTCCATTGCCCAAGCCGTACCGGAAGCGGCCTTTCAGGCCATCCGCAAACTGATCAAGGAGCAGGGCTTCGGGCCGGGCGACGCGTTGCCGTCCCAGCGCGACCTGGCCCTGCAATTGGGGGTGAGCCGGGCGTCGTTGCGTGAGGCGCTGTCGTCCCTCAGCGCTTTGGGCGTGGTCAGCGTGCAGCCGGGCAAGGGCGTGTTTGTGCAGGACGTGCAAGAGGCGCCGGGGTTCGCCTGGCCCTTTGCGGCGCAGGCCACGCCGCCGGATATCTTCCAGTTGCGCTACGCCTTGGAGGGGTTTGCGGCGGGCTTGGCAGCGGTGACACTAACCCTCGATGCATTGGACAGCCTGCAAGACAATGTTCAAGTCATGCGCAAAGTGCTCAAGGCGGGCGATTTCGAAGCGGCTGCCCGCCTGGACTTCGAGTTTCACCAGCGCATTCTGCTGGCCAGCGGTAACCAGGCCATGGTGAGCATCCTCAGCGCCAGTGCCGAGGTGTTTCTGGAAAGTCAGAAGCTACCGTTCATCCGGCCGGAACGGGCCATGGAAACCTGGCAGGAACATCGCAGAATCCTGCGCGCCCTGGCCCGCCGCAGCAGTACGGCGGCGCAGAAAACCATGCAGGAACATATACGTAATGCAGCGTTGCGCACGGGCATTGCGTTCGTGACGCCCGCTACGCCGTGACGGGGTCATACCCACACTCATTCAAGTTCATAGCAAGACTCAATCAGACGCGGCTTCCTGAACAGGGGAAGGGCGGCTATGATGGGCAACGTTTTTTTTGCTTACAATCCGGAGACATCCATGAGCAGCGATCTTATCAAGCACGTCACCGACGCGACCTTTGAAGCCGAAGTCCTCAAGGCTGACGGCCCGGTGCTGGTTGACTACTGGGCTGAATGGTGCGGCCCTTGCAAAATGATCGCTCCGGTCCTGGACGACATTGCAACCACCTATGCAGGCAAGCTGACCATTGCCAAGCTGAACATCGACGAGAACCAGGAGACCCCGGCCAAGCATGGTGTGCGTGGTATCCCGACCCTGATGCTGTTCAAGAACGGCAACGTCGAAGCGACTAAAGTGGGCGCGCTGTCGAAGTCCCAGCTGCAAGCTTTCCTCGACGCGAGCATCTAAGCGTCGTCAAAAAAGCCCCGCAAATTGCGGGGCTTTTTCGTGAAACAGGGCTAGACGCTCCGAAATCCAGGTGGTACATTCGGCCCCGCAGTGGTTTCTCCACTGCCCCCTGCAAGCCGTCGCCGACGCATTCCTTTTCGATTAGTACGCGATCCTGTCGCCTTCTCTGCGGCGCGGCCTCATTAAGCCAAAAGCTTAATTTCCCCCCTCCATAAATGATTACGTCATTCCTATATGAATCTGACTGAACTCAAGCAAAAGCCGATTACCGACCTGCTCCAACTGGCCGAAGAAATGGGCATAGAAAATATGGCCCGTTCGCGCAAGCAGGACGTGATTTTCTCCCTGCTCAAGAAGCACGCGAAAAGCGGCGAGGAAATCTCCGGTGATGGCGTGCTGGAGATTCTCCAGGACGGCTTCGGCTTCCTCCGCTCTGCAGACGCGTCCTATCTCGCCGGCCCAGACGATATCTACGTCTCGCCGAGCCAGATCCGTCGCTTCAACTTGCGCACCGGTGACACCATCGTTGGCAAGATCCGTCCTCCGAAGGAAGGCGAGCGTTACTTCGCCCTGCTCAAGGTCGACACGATCAACTTCGATCGCCCCGAGAACGCGAAAAACAAGATTCTCTTCGAGAACCTGACTCCGCTGTTCCCGACTGTGCGCATGAAGATGGAAGCCGGTAACGGCTCCACCGAAGACTTGACCGGCCGTGTGATCGACCTCTGCGCTCCAATCGGCAAAGGCCAGCGTGGCCTGATCGTCGCACCGCCGAAAGCCGGTAAGACCATCATGCTGCAGAACATCGCCGCGAACATTGCACGTAACAACCCTGAAGTTCATCTGATCGTGCTGTTGATCGATGAGCGTCCGGAAGAAGTGACCGAAATGCAGCGCACCGTGCGCGGCGAAGTGGTTGCCTCGACGTTCGATGAGCCGCCAACCCGCCACGTGCAGGTTGCCGAAATGGTGATCGAAAAGGCCAAGCGCCTGGTCGAGCACAAGAAAGACGTGGTGATCCTGCTCGACTCCATCACCCGTCTGGCCCGTGCCTACAACACCGTGATCCCGAGCTCCGGCAAGGTGCTGACCGGTGGTGTCGATGCCCACGCCCTGGAGAAACCGAAGCGTTTCTTCGGCGCTGCGCGCAACATCGAAGAAGGCGGCTCGCTGACCATTATCGCCACCGCGCTGGTTGAAACCGGCTCGAAGATGGACGAAGTGATCTACGAAGAGTTCAAGGGTACCGGCAACATGGAACTGCCTTTGGACCGTCGCATCGCTGAAAAGCGTGTGTTCCCTGCGATCAACATCAACCGCTCCGGCACTCGCCGCGAAGAGTTGCTGACCGCAGACGACGAACTGCAGCGTATGTGGATCCTGCGCAAGCTGCTGCACCCGATGGACGAAGTTGCGGCCATCGAGTTTCTGATCGACAAGCTGAAAACCACCAAGACCAACGACGAGTTCTTCCTGTCGATGAGACGCAAGTAATACAGCGTTTCAGGTCCAAAAAAATGGCGTCCTTAATGGGGCGCCATTTTTTTTGCGTCGAGATTCTGCGATTTTTGTGGCATAAGTATCCGTTAAGTAACAAAAATTGACGCGTGACTTCGCTCATCCCTTTCGTCGCAGACTGACCACATTCTTATGACCACCCTTGCTTACCGCAGAGACATCGACGGCCTGCGTGCCATCGCTGTCCTTGCAGTCGTGTTGTTTCACTTTGGTGTACCTGGCATTACTGGCGGTTTTGTTGGCGTTGACGTGTTTTTCGTCATTTCCGGCTTTCTGATCACGTCAATTATTTGGCGTGAGCGTCAGGCCGGCCGCTTCAGCTTCATCGACTTCTGGGCCCGCCGCGCCCGCCGTATCTTGCCGGCCCTGTTTGTGATGATCGCGGCGACGCTGGCAGTGGGTTGGTTTCTGTTGGCGCCCAAGGACTATGAAGAGTTGGGGCGGTCTGCGCACTATCAGGTGACCTTTACCTCGAACCTGCTGTTTTCACGCCAGCACGGCTACTTTGATGCCTCATCCGACATCAAGCCATTGCTGCATACCTGGTCGCTCGCAGTAGAAGAGCAGTTCTATATTTTCTTCCCGTTACTGCTGACCTTGCTCTCCAGTCGCTTGAAGCACTGGCGCCTGGCATTGTTCGCGGTGCTGCTGGTGTCGTTTGGCATGAGCGTCTGGGCGGTTCAGCATGAGCCGCAGAAAGCTTTCTTCCTGTTGCACCTGCGGGCCTGGGAACTACTGGCCGGTGCGATGCTGGCGGTGCAGCCCAAGCGTGAATGGCGCGCCTCGCCGGCCTTGGCTCAAGGGGTCAGCCTGGCTTCGCTGGCATTGATCCTCATCGCTGTATTGGGTTACGACGCGAAAACGCCGTTCCCAGGCGCGACCGCGTTGTTGCCTGTGCTGGGTGTGGTCGGGTTGATCTGGGCCAACGGTCAGCAACAGACCTGGGTCGCTCGCCTGTTGGGCACGCGGATCATGGTGGGCGTCGGGCTGATCTCTTATTCCTGGTACCTCTGGCACTGGCCGGTATTCGTGTACGCCAACTATGCCGCGGTGGATGGCTTGAGTGCGCTGGAACTGGCGGGGCTGATGCTGCTTTCGCTGGTGCTGGGCTATCTGTCCTGGCGCTTCGTGGAAACGCCGTTCCGGGAAAAACGTTTGCTGGCTTCGCGTAAGGCGATTCTGGCGTCAGCCATGGTCGGCATTCTGGGGCTGGGCTTCACTGGCCTTGCGATACGCGAAGCTGACGGCGTGCCTTCGCGCTTGTCCGAACAGGCGTTGCGTTTTGCCCAGGCCAAGAAGTGGAGCCCTGACCTGCTGGCGTGCATGGCCGACAAAGATACGCCCGATGAACGCTTGTTCTGCCATTTCGGCCCCAAAGGCCAATCGGTTTCAGCGTTGGTATGGGGTGACAGCCACGCCACCGCGCTGATACCGGCACTCAAAGAGGGCGCTGATCGCCACGATATCAGCCTGGTCGAAGCCAGTTTTGCCGGCTGTATTCCTCTCGATGGCCTGGAAAATATTGCCCGCTGCGCGCATTTCAACCGTCGCGTCGAGAAGGCCATGGCTGAGCAGACGTTCAGCGATGTGGTGTTGGCCGCCCGCTGGAGCCTGTATGTGTATGGGCAAATGTCCGGTGACAAGGAGCATGCGCTCAAGGACCCTGGCACCGGCCAGTATGTGCGTGCCGTCGCCGAACAACGCTTTGCCCAGGGCCTGCGCGAGCGCATCCAGGGCTTGCGCGCTGCCGGGCACAAGGTCTGGCTGGTCAAGGAAGTGCCGCTGCAGGAAATCATCGTGCCTTACCGTCTCAGCCGCCTGGCCATGATGAACCGGCCCGTGGACGGTGAAGGGCTGGCCGTGGCCGAGCATGTGAAGCGCCAGGCCTTTATCACGCACTTGTTTGATGAATTGGCGGCTGCCGACAGCGGTGTCGCGGTGCTGGACCCCGCGCCATTGCTGTGCGGCGCCGATGGGTTGTGCCGGGTCGAACTCAATGGCCGCGCGCTGTATACCGACGATAACCACCTTTCAGACGTCGGTGCGCGACACATCGAAGCCTTCCTGGAGCCGTTGTTCAGTTCCTTGCAATCACGCGGATTGACGGCCAATTAAGCTGCCAGCCGCCCTCAGAGCAGGTAGGATGTACGCCTATTTTACGGGTGGCATGGTTAATGAAATTCAAGGATCTTCGGGATTTCGTGCAGCAACTTGAGCAGCGCGGAGAGTTGAAACGTATCCAGATGCCGATTTCTCCGGTGCTGGAAATGACTGAGATTTGCGACCGTACCTTGCGCAACAAGGGCCCGGCGCTGTTGTTCGAAAACCCGACCGGCTTTGATATCCCGGTGCTGGGCAACCTGTTCGGTACTCCCGAGCGCGTGGCCTTTGGCATGGGCGCCGAGTCCGTCAGCGAGCTGCGTGAGATCGGCAAGCTGCTGGCCTTTCTCAAGGAGCCCGAGCCGCCCAAGGGCTTGAAGGACGCCTGGTCCAAACTGCCGATCTTCCGCAAGATCATCGCCATGGCCCCCAAGGTGGTCAAGGACGCGGTGTGCCAGGAAGTGGTCATTGAAGGCGATGATGTCGACCTGGCCATGCTCCCGGTGCAAACCTGCTGGCCCGGCGACGTCGGCCCGTTGATCACCTGGGGCCTGACTGTCACCAAGGGCCCGAACAAGGATCGCCAGAACCTCGGTATCTACCGTCAGCAAGTCATTGGCCGTAACAAAGTGATCATGCGCTGGCTGAGCCACCGCGGCGGCGCCCTCGACTTCCGCGAGTGGTGCGAGAAGCATCCCGGCAAGCCGTTCCCGGTGTCCGTGGCCCTGGGTGCTGACCCTGCGACCATCCTCGGCGCAGTGACACCCGTACCTGACAGCCTCTCCGAGTACGCCTTCGCCGGCTTGTTGCGCGGTAATCGCACGGAGCTGGTGAAGTGCCGCGGTAACGACCTGCAAGTGCCGGCCACCGCCGAAATCATTCTTGAAGGCGTGATTCACCCAGGTGAAATGGCCGATGAAGGCCCGTACGGCGACCACACCGGTTACTACAACGAAGTCGACAGCTTCCCGGTGTTCACCGTCGAGCGCATCACCCACCGGGTCAAGCCGATCTACCACAGTACCTACACAGGCCGTCCGCCCGATGAGCCGGCCATCCTCGGCGTGGCGCTCAACGAAGTGTTCGTGCCGATCCTGCAAAAGCAATTCCCGGAAATCACCGACTTCTACCTGCCGCCCGAGGGCTGTTCGTACCGCATGGCCATCGTGACCATGAAGAAGTCGTATCCGGGGCATGCCAAGCGGGTAATGCTCGGTGTGTGGTCGTTTTTGCGACAGTTCATGTACACCAAGTTCGTTATCGTCACCGACGACGACATCAATGCCCGGGACTGGAACGACGTGATCTGGGCCATCACCACGCGCATGGACCCCAAGCGCGACACGGTGATGATCGACAACACGCCCATCGACTACCTCGACTTCGCGTCGCCGGTATCGGGCCTTGGCTCGAAGATGGGCCTGGATGCCACGCATAAGTGGCCGGGCGAAACCACGCGTGAGTGGGGCCGGGTGATCGTCAAGGATGAAGCCGTCACGGCGCGGGTCGATGCGATCTGGAAAGAATTGGGAATAGATTGATGCGTGTAACCCTGCAACCTTCCGGTGCTGTGCTGGAGCTGACCCCTGGCGAGCGAATCCTCGAGGGCGCCCGTCGCCTGGGCTATGAGTGCCCTCAGGCCTGTCGCAATGGCGTGTGCCATGTCTGCGCGGCGTTGCTGGTGGAGGGCCGGGTACGCCAAGCCGGGGAAGTGCGCGATCATGGTGAGTTCTACACCTGCATCGCCGAGCCCCTGGAAGACTGCATTGTGTTGTGGGATGGCGTACTGGCGCCAGGAGAGTTGCCGTTGCGCAAATTGTCATGCCAATTGATCGAGTGCGTGGAAGTCGGCGGCGATGTCTGGCGTGTGCGCCTGCGCGCCCCGGCCGGTAAGGCGGTGCGTTACCACGCCGGGCAATACTTGATGCTCGAACGGGAGAACGGCGAAAAGTCGGCGTTTTCTCTGGCTTCTGCGCCCCATGCCGGGCGTGAGTTGGAGCTGCATGTGCTGGTGCGCGAAGACAGTGCGCGCAACCTGATCGAACAATTGCAGCGCAACCAGATGGCTCGTGTGGAACTGCCGTTCGGTGACACCCACCTGGCCGAGTTGCCGGACGGGCCGCTGGTGCTGATGGCCGCCGGTACCGGTATGGCGCAGATGCACAGCCTGATCGAGCACTGCCGCGCTTCGGGTTTCAAGCACCCGGTGCACCTGTATTGGGGCGTACGGCGCCCGGAAGATTTCTACCAGATCGAGCACTGGGATCAGTGGCTGCAATTGCCCAATCTGTTCCTGCACAAAGTGGTCAGCGACCTGTGTGGCTGGGAAGGGCGCTGCGGTTTGCTGCATGAGGTGGTGTGCGAAGACATTGCCGACCTCAACACGGTACATGTCTACGCCAGCGGCTCACCGGCGATGATTTATGGCACCTTGGATGCATTGGTCGACGCCGGTATGGATGCTCACCGGATGCGCGCTGACGTGTTTGCCTACGCCCCAAGGCCCTGAGCGGAGTAAAAAAACTCTCGGTTAAACATCCATCAAACTGTGGGAGCGGGCTTGCTCGCGAATGCGTTGTACCAGTCACCGGATGAGTTGGCTGACCCACCGTATTCGCGAGCAAGCCCGCTCCCACATTGGGTGGTGTTCGCTCAGAATCGTAACCCCGTCGTCACCATCGCTGCATTGAACCCCAGCAACACCAACTCCGCCGCGACCGGTCCGTAGTGGGTACCCACGGATGGAATGATCACTGGCGCTACGCCAAAACGATTCAATGGGATCTTGTCGCGATACTCGCCGCGATAGCCCTGGATCAGCCCGCCGGTCAACTTCGCATACACCGGATAGTCGGCCATGTCATAGCGCTTGCCCGCATAGGCGTAGTACGAGCGTTGGCGGAACGAGTTGCGAAAGGTCACCCCGCCATACACCAGGCCCGACGCCTCATTGCGCTCCAGGCTGATCAAGTCCTGCTTGTTGTTGTGTTGCGGGTCGGGTGCAAAGTGCCGGGTGTAGATGCTGGTCTGGGCGTACCAGAAGCCTTTGTCGTCAGTGACCGTTGGCGTTTCGCTAGCCAGTGCTGTGGTGGCCTGGGCAAGCAATAGCAGGCCAGGCAATCGAAATTTTTTCATGGGCGACCTCGGTAGTCGATTTGATGAGCGGCTAAGTGGGTCGTTATAGGCGCGTCAGTTTGACGGCTTGGCACCCGCCCAGGCTGAACCGGGGCTGAAAGTACCGGGATTAGCCGCGTGGATCCTGACGAATGGGCGAGCGTGCTTATGCTTTTGCTTATTCTTTTAAGGTATTTATTCTGGTTGATAAATATCTTTAAGCTATATCGAAACGGACTACCGACTTCATCGACCATAACCAGATACTGACCGCCACCGCCCGCCAGCCGGATCGATCGTACGAACTTCGCGCATTGCAGTTCTATTTTTGATTCAAAGGGGAGCGGTATGGGCAGCGACAGGAAACACGCGCTACACACGGCGATTTTGTCGGCAAATTTGCTGACCGTTGTGGGATTCAATCCAGTTCTGGCAGACGAAACTTCTGCGGTTGATGCACCTAAACTCGACACCGTGATCGTCACCGGCACCCGCGCCCAAGAGCGCACCGCCAGTGCATCGCTGTCGCCAATCGACGTAATCTCCGGTGAAACCCTGCGCAGCACCGGCTCCGATGAGCTGGGTGCCGTATTAGCGCGCCTGATTCCGTCGATCAACTTCCCCCGACCAAGCCTGGTGGACGGCGCCGAACTCGTGCGTCCGGCGCAGTTGCGCGGCTTGTCGCCGGACCAGGTATTGGTACTGGTCAACGGCAAGCGTCGCCATACCAGTGCCTTCGTCAATCTGGGCGGTGCGGTTGGGCGCGGTTCGGCTCCGGCAGACTTGAATGCCATCCCGCTGTCGGCGGTGGACCATATCGAGGTGCTGCGCGACGGCGCTTCTGCCCGTTACGGCTCCGATGCGATCGCCGGGGTGATCAACGTGATCCTCAAGCACGCCGACCATGGCGGCTCGGTTTCCAGCAAGTTTGGCGAGTACAAAAAGGGTGACGGCATCCAGCGTAATGTCAGCGGTAATACGGGCCTGGCATTGGGCGACAATGGCTTTATCAACCTGTCTGCCGAAGGCGCCGACAACGATTACACCAACCGCGCCGGCAACGACTACCGCCCCGGCAGCATCGGCTCTACTACTTACGGCCAGCGTGTGTTCCGCCAAGGTGAGCCGGCCACCAATGAAGGCAAATTCCAGTTCAACTCGGAGTATGCCTTCAACGATGCCGCCGAGTTCTACACCTTCGGTGGCTACAGCAAGCGGCGCGGTGAAACGGCAGCCTTCTACCGGGCAAGCAACGCGTCCAACAACATCAAGGCGCTCAACCCCAACGGCTACCTGCCACTGATCAAAGGCAACCTGGAAGACACCTCGCTGGTAGTGGGCTTGCGCGGCCTGCTGGCCTACGACTGGCATTACGACTTGTCGGCCAACTACGGCAAGAACCAGTACGAATTGGGGACTGAAACCATCAACACCTCACTGGGCCTGGCGACGCCGCGTAAATTCAATAACGGCACACTGAGCAACGATCAGAAGCAAGTCAGCCTGGACCTGTCCCGTGAATTCGATGTGGGCTTTCTGCCGTATCCGGTCTCTGTGGCGTTCGGCGGTGAGTACCTGCATCAGGGCTATGAAATCGAGGCGGGCGAGCCCGCGTCCTATTACCAGACCGGCAGCTCCGGCCTGGGTGGTTTCCGCGATGCCGATGCCGGTACCAGCACGCGGCATAACTGGGCGCAGTACCTGGACCTGGAAACCAACTTCACCGAAAAGCTCAGCGCCTCGGCTGCCGTGCGCCATGAGGATTACAGTGACTTTGGTTCCAACGTCAGCGGCTCGCTGTCGGCCCGCTACGACTTCACCCCCCAGGTGGCCGTGCGCGGCAGCATCTCCAACGGTTTCCGTGCGCCGTCCCTGGCCCAGCAGAATTTTGCCTACACCTCATCGCAGTTGATCGGTAGCACCATCCAGGAAGCCGGCACCTTCCCGGCCAACAGTCAGGTCGCGCGCCTGCTGGGTGCCGAAGACCTCAAGGCCGAAAAGTCGCGCAACTACAGCCTCGGCCTGGTGCTCGAGCCGGCCGATGACCTGACCGTCACGCTCGATGTGTACCGCATCGACATCCGCGACCGCATCAGTCTGTCGTCCAACCTCAATCTCAACCCGGCCACGGTGGCCTACCTGCAAGCCAATGGCGTCGGCAATATCAACTACACCACGGCCCGTTACTTTACCAACGCCACGGACACCAGCACCGATGGCGTCGATCTGGTAGCCAACTATCGCTACCAGCTCGATAACGGCATTCGCTGGAACAGTACCGTGGGCTACAACTACAACCACACCAAAGTCACCGACGTGAAAGCCAACCCCGCGATTCTCGACAGCCTGGGGGCCAACCTGGTGCGGGTGGACCGCCGCGAGCGTATCGGTTTGCTGGGCGATACCACGCCCCAGCACAAGCTGAGCCTGGGCAATGACTTCACCTTCGGTAATTGGGCGCTGCACACTAACCTGGTGCGCTATGGTGAGTTCACCAGTTATCAGACGGACAAGGTCAACGATCAGACCTTCAAGGCCGCCTGGGTGCTGGACCTGTCGGCGGATTACAAGTTGAAGAACTGGACCTTCACCCTGGGTGGCGACAACGTCACCGATAAGTACCCGGAGAAGGTTAACGCCTTCGCCAGCAGCGGCGGCAACCTCGCCTACAGCACTTTTTCGCCGTACGGTTACAGCGGCGCGTTCTATTACGGTAAAGTCGCTTACAACTGGTAACACACAGGAGGCGCACCGCTTTTCGCCATGACCGCCATTGAAACCGATCTTCTGCAATTGGCTTACCCTCCGCGGCTCGATCTGGGGCCGCAACTCACTCACGAACAATTGATGAGCTCGATGCAAGCCACCATGGCTCGGCACAAGGGTGGGCCGGTGTGGCTGTTTGCGTATGGTTCGCTGATCTGGCGCCCTGAATGCTCGTCGACCGAGCGGGTGCGTGCACGGGTTCACGGTTATCACCGTGGCTTGTATTTGTGGTCACACGAGCATCGCGGTACGCCGGAGCTGCCGGGGCTGGTGTTTGGGTTGGATCGCGGTGGTTCCTGCAGCGGCTTTGCCTACCGCTTGCCGGAGGACCAGTTGGAGGCCTCGCTTTACGCCCTGTGGCAGCGTGAGATGCCTTACCCCTCGTACCGGCCGCACTGGCTCAGTTGCCGATTGGAAGATGGCAGCACCGTGCAGGCGTTGGGGTTTGTGTTGGAGCGGCATTTGCCCAGCTATGCCGGCAACTTGCCCGATATCGTGCTTAATCATGTACTGCAAAGCGCTTGCGGGCGTTACGGTACGACTCGCGATTATGTCGAGCAGACCGTGAACGCCCTGCGTAGCCACGCCATGCCAGATAAAAACCTGGAGGCGCGGCTCAAGCGTTGTGCCAAGGATTGCCTGGGCGGTTAACGCGCCGAGCTGACACTGTTGGTGTGCCACAGCGTAGGGATCAGGAACGCGATCGCCAGTACGCAGGCGCTGATCAACAGTACAAAGCCGCCGTCCCAGCCGAAATGGTCAACCGTATAGCCCATGGCGGCACTTGCCGCTACCGAACCGCCCAGGTAACCGAACAAGCCGGTGAAGCCTGCTGCGGTACCGGCGGCCTTCTTCGGAGCCAGTTCCAGTGCCTGCAGGCCGATCAGCATCACCGGGCCGTAGATCAGGAAGCCGATGGAGAACAGCGCAATCATGTCGATCATCGGGTTGCCCGGCGGGTTGAGCCAGTAAACCAGGGTTGCCACGGTCACCAGGGCCATGAACACGATGCCGGTCAGGCCGCGGTTGCCACGGAAGATCTTGTCCGACATCCAGCCGCATAGCAGCGTACCCGGGATACCTGCCCACTCGTAGAAGAAGTACGCCCAGGACGACTTATCGACCGTGAAGTGCTTGGCTTCTTTCAAGTAGGTCGGCGCCCAGTCCAGTACGCCGTAACGCAACAGATAGACGAACACGTTGGCGAAGGCGATGTACCAGAGCATTTTGTTGCGCAGCACGTACTTGACGAAGATTTCCTTGGCGCTGAATTCGTCTTCGTGGCTGGCGTCGTAACCTTCCGGATAGTCGTTCTTGTACTGCTCGATAGGCGGCAGGCCCACCGATTGCGGGGTGTCGCGCATGGTGATGAAGGCAAACGCCGCCACCGCCAGGGCCACGGTGGCCGGCACGTAGAACGCCGCGTGCCAGTCGTTGAACCAGGCCATGCCCAGCAGGAACAGCGGGCCGATCAGGCCGCCGCCGACGTTATGCGCCACGTTCCACACGGAGACCACGCCGCCGCGTTCTTTCTGCGACCACCAATGCACCATGGTCCGCCCACTTGGCGGCCAGCCCATGCCCTGGGCCCAGCCGTTGATGAACAGCAAAATGAACATCATGGTCACGCTGGACGTTGCCCAAGGTGCGAAACCGAAAATGAACATCACCCCCGCCGAAACCAGCAGGCCAAAGGGCAGGAAATAGCGCGGGTTGGAGCGGTCGGACACCAGGCCCATCAGGAATTTGGACAAGCCGTAGGCAATCGCAATCGCCGACATCGCCAGGCCCAGTTCGCCACGGGTGTAACCCTCGTCGATCAGGTAGGGCATGGCCAGGGAGAAATTTTTACGCAGCAGGTAGTAGCCAGCGTAACCAAAGAAAATACCCGCGAAGATCTGCCAGCGCAGTCGTCGGTAGGTACTGTCTATTTTTTCTTCAGGCAGGGGCGCCTGATGTGCGGCAGGACGAAAGAAAGCAAACATTCAAGAGCTCCAAATTTCTTGTTTTGACTGCGGATGCGAATGTTACAGTTTCGTTACCGAAAATAGCATCGCCTCTTATCCGCAAACACAGGAAACGCGAGCAATTGCATGTTCTTTTACGAACATGTCGCTAATAGATAAGTTGTGGTCGTAAAGAATTCCTCGGAGCCAACACAGATCAACTGTGGGAGCTGGCTTGCCTGCGATGGCGCTAGGTCAGACACCACATCAGCACCTGTCAGACCGCTATCGCAGGCAAGCCAGCTCCCACACTGACCCCATGTCAGCGGGTCTGGACGACGACCTTACCCACCGCCTTGCGCTGCCCCAGGTCATTGATCGCCTGTGCCGCCTGTTCCAGCGGATACACCTGCGACACCAGCGGCTTGAGCTTGCCCTCGCCATACCAGGTGAACAACTGCTGGAAATTCGCCGCATTGTCCTGCGGCTGGCGCTGGGCAAACGAGCCCCAGAACACCCCGACCACCGCTGCGCCCTTGAGCAACGCCAGGTTCACCGGCAGTTCAGGAATACGCCCGCTGGCGAAACCCACCACCAACAGCCGGCCATTCCAGGCGATCGAACGAATGGCCTGGTCAAACAGGTCGCCACCCACCGGGTCGTAGATAACATCGGCGCCATTGCCATCGGTCAGGCGCTTGACCTCATCCTTGAGACTGGCTTCGCTGTAGTTGATCAGCTCATCGGCGCCGGCCGCCTTGGCCACTGCGAGTTTATCGGCGCTACTGGCAGCAGCAATCACCCGGACGCCCATTGCCTTGCCAATCTCTACGGCAGCCAGGCCCACGCCGCCGGACGCGCCAAGCACCAGCAGGGTCTCGCCGGGCTGCAAATTGGCGCGCTGTTTCAGCGCATGCATGGAGGTGCCGTAGGTCATGCTGAAGGCGGCGGCGGTGTTGAAGTCCATGCTCGGCGGGATCGGCAGCACGTTATAGCCGGGCACCGCGACCTGCTCGGCAAAGCTGCCCCAGCCCGTCAACGCCATCACACGGTCGCCGACTTTCAGGTGACTGACTTTTTCACCCACTTCACTGACCACGCCCGCCGCTTCGCCACCGGGTGAGAACGGAAAGGGCGGCTTGAACTGGTATTTGCCTTCGATGATCAGCGTGTCCGGGAAATTCACCCCGGCCGCATGCACGTTCAACAGGATTTCATTCTTCTTGATCGCCGGGCTGGCGATCTCTTCCAGCACCAGGGTTTCGGCGGGGCCGAAGGCTTTGCACAGCACAGCTTTCATCGGACTATTCCTTTTGGCGTCGTGGCCGATAAGTGTAGGAGGGTACGCCCGTGGGTCAACGAGCATGCCCACGCCTGATAAGCCCCCATAAGCTTGTGCTCAGCCTTGCTAGCGTTATGCTACCCGGCAACCGAATTCGAGGAATGAACTGTGAAAGCGTGGATCCTGTTGATGCTGGCCCTGACCTTGCCGATGGCAGCCCAGGCCGAAGAAGCCAAAGAGGGCGAGGCGCCGAAGGTCAGCTATATCAGCCTGAGCCCGCCATTCGTGGGCAATTACGGCCTGGATGGCACCGCGAAACTCAAGGTCTACAAGGCCGACATTGCCCTGCGCGTGACCGGTGAAGAAGCGGCGAAGTTGGTCAAGGCCAACGATCCGTTGATTCGCAACCAACTGGTGGCGCTGTTTACCCAGCAGACCAACGAGACCATGAGCAGTGTGGAAGGCAAGGAAAAGCTGCGTCAGGAAGCGTTGAAGCAAACGCAGCAGGTGATGAACGATGAAACCGGCAAGCCGGTGGTGGAAGATTTGTTGTTCAATAACTTGATTATTCAATAAGTGCAGATTAACTAAGCCTGCGGCTAGTTTGCCGGCCGCAGGCGATAGGCGCTTTCAAATGGGCAGAGTTATGACTTTCCGATCGGTTGCGCTGGGGCCTCCCGATATTGCCTGGAAAATGAAAAAAACAGTAAAGGTTCTAGAGGTTGTTTCATCCTCCGAGCCCCAACTCTTCCATGTATTTATATCTCTTGGGAGTACCTCTAAGGGGCTTACCCCAGATAGTTCGATGCTAAATTTCGAATATTCCGGTGGGTATGACGCTCCTAGAAAGTATCTTAAAGTCCTCACTAAGATTTTCGACGAGCCTGGTACAAGAGAGTACTCAAGTTCGATCTTGCCACTGAACCCCCATGGGGCGTACCCGCCTTCTACCGTCATCTTGGTTGGTGTGGTGCTTGGGGCGCTCGCAGTAATGTGTTCAGTTTTTTCAACGTCTTTATCCAACTTCGGTATGTCCGTCATGATCAATCTCCGTTAAGTAAGAAGCATAAAAATTTGCCACTACTCCAATTCTGTCGGTAGCCAATTTCTATGCAGTCATTAGACTTCGTGGAGATGAAGCTTTCTACTGTCATAAGTAACAGTTTTTTATATTCTTTTTTAAATTTCTAATGTCTTGTTATAATTATTTCTCTCCGATGGACGTCAGCACTTGATGTCGCTCAGCTAAAGAACACTGATGATCGTCGCCCACTGGTCGGGCGTAACGGCCATGACCGAAAGCCGGCTGCCTTTTTGCACCAAAGGCATCTCGGCCAGCGCGGGCTGCTGTTTCAGGTAGCCCAGGCCCAGCACCTTGGGAAAGGTTTGCACGTGCGCGACGTCGATTGCGCTCCACGGGTTTTTCTCCGTTGTAGCCTTGGCGTCGAAATAGTGGCTTTCTGGTTCCAGTGCAGTGGGGTCCGGATAGGCGGCCCGGATGATTTTGCCGATGCCGGCAATCCCTGGCTCCGGGCAACTGGAGTGATAGAAGAAAAACTCGTCCCCCACGGTCATGGCGCGCAAAAAGTTGCGTGCCTGATAATTGCGAACCCCGTCCCAGCGCGCTTCGCCGAGCTTTTCCAGACCGTTGATGGAGAGTTCGTCGGGCTCGGATTTCATCAGCCAGTAGGCCATTTTTGGGCTCCTGAAAAAGGCGTTGGGTAAGTTGTCGGGCAATCCCGTGACAAACCGACAGTCGGTTGGCGTCAAGGTTTGCGTGTTGGTTCACGTTACCGCAGAATGCGCGCTTTTAAGCTTGACGCAGCTGCAACGGACTACTTTGGAACGTTGTTGTCATCGTGTACGAGGTGCCTGAAAGGGGGGCAATCGATGCAACGTAAGCCGGATTTACTATGGATTTTGGTTATTTTGTTTGGTCTGGGTGTTGTGACCACCGGTTATGCCCAAAGCCTGTGGTCGAACAAGACCGATGCACCGGTTGAACTGGCTCAGCAGCAGCCACAACCGTTCAAGCGTTAACTCAAGCATTCACTAAGGCGCCGCCGTTTCCAGCGGCGTTTGTGCGACATACCACTGCTTATCAGTCACCGTTCCCACCAACGGCACATCCCAGCTTGCCTGCGCCAGGCGTTCGACTTTCTGACATTCGTGGGCCAGCCCCAGCAGCGTAGGCTTGCGCCAGCTCTGGCGGCGGGCAAGATAGGCCAGGCTGCGGTCGTAGAACCCGCCGCCCATGCCCAGGCGCCCACCCACATCATCGAACCCCACCAGCGGCAACAGCACCAAATCCAGCGCCCAGACCTGGCGTTGGCGGCGGGCATTGACCCGTGGCTCAAGGATGCGAAAGCGGTTGGGCAGCAACTTATCCCCAGGGCGTACGCGCTGGAACACCATCTTGGTGCGCGGCCAGGCGCTGAGCACCGGCAGGTAAGTGGCTTTGCCGCGGCGCTGGGCTGCACGCAGCAGCAGGCGCGGATCGATTTCACCGTCCGTGGGCAGATATAAAGAGATATGTTTGGCCCGGCGAAACAGTGGGTGCTGTGCCAGTTGCCGGTAAAGACCGTGAGCGGCCTGGCGCTGCTCGCTTGGCGTGAGGGCGCGGCGGGCCTTGCGCAACATGCGTCGAAGGTGCGGACGAGATAGCGGCGCAGGTTCGGTCATGGTTTTGGGCTCATAAAACAATGCCAGTCCGGAGACTGGCATTGAGTTTGGGAATTCAGGCTCCCCGACAGAGCCGCTGTCGACTTAGCCCTTGAACCCGAAAGTTCAAGGTGGAAGAAGCAGTAGGCTTTAAGGCTTTCCGTCTAGCGGACATGCACACCAGCCCAACGTGCAACTTCCAGGGTAGTGCGAATCGGCTCAGGGACATCGCCGACTGGCAAACACGCCAGGGAGTGGGGCGAGTATACCTTAAACCTGCTCGGCAATCAGCCCTTGGGTGTGTCTGAATCGGTGGAAAGCACCAGATCCACGCGATCGAGCAGGTCACGCACCTGCTCGCGCGTCGAGCCGCTGGCCTGCACGTCAGGGCGGTCCTGCTTGTGCAGCAGGTCGTGGGTAATATTCAGCGCGGCCATTACGGCGATGCGGTCGGCGCCGATCACTTTGCCGCTGCTGCGGATTTCGCGCATCTTGCCGTCCAGGTAGCGGGCAGCGCTCACCAGGTTGCTGCGTTCTTCCTGGGGGCAGATGATCGAATATTCTTTGTCGAGGATCTGCACGGTAACGCTATTGCTTGAACTCATGAGTCTTGCTCCAGGGCCTTCAGGCGCGAAATCATCGATTCGACCTTACGCCGGGCGATTTCGTTTTTTTCAATGAGGTGAGCGCGTTCCTCGCGCCAGGTCTTTTCCTGAGCTAATAGGAGTCCGTTTTGACTCTTAAGTTGCTCGACCCGATCAATTAGCAGTTCGAGTCTGGCCATCAGCGCTTGCAGGTCGGTGTCTTCCATTGGGTTCCACTGGATTTGTCTGATGAATGGCAACTGCAGGATAAACGATCTGACGCCCTCGATAGTCTTGGTGCGTCTGCCGGTGCTAGGATACAGCGCTCCATTCTAGACATTGCGCCGTCTGGCGCCTAGCTCACCATGCCCATTCAGAACTCCCCGTACGATGCTTTTTCCAAACTGCTGAGCACCAGCGGCCATCCATGCTCGCCTGCTGAACTGCACGGCGTGCTGTTGGGCCGCAGTTGCACCGGTGTCGGCTTTGATGCCGACAACTGGCTGGCCGATGTGGCCGAGCTGCTGGAAATCGAACCCACCGACAATGTGCGTAACGCGCTGATCGGCCTGCAAGAAATGGTCAAGGGCGAGCTGACCGGTGATGACGTCACCGTGGTCCTGCTGCTGCCCACCGACGACGCCCCGCTGGCTGATCGCGCTGCCGCGCTGGGCCAATGGTGCCAGGGTTTCCTCCACGGTTTCGGCGTGAATGCCGGCGGCCTGGAGCTGAGCACCGACGCCAAGGAAGTGCTGCAGGATCTGGCGGCCATCTCCCAGGTGCAAGACGCCCTGGAAGAATCCGAAGACGGCGAAGGCGACTACATGGAAGTCATGGAATACCTGCGCGTCGCGCCGCTGCTGCTGTTCACCGAGACCCGCAAGTCCGCTGAGCCCGCCGCGCCCAAGCCGTCGCTGCACTGAGAAAGGAAGCCCATCTGCCCATGATCCATATCCCCAAAGCGGAATACACCCGGCGCCGCAAGGCGCTCATGGCGCAGATGGAACCCAACAGCATCGCGATCCTGCCGGCCGCCGCCGTGGCCATCCGCAACCGTGATGTCGAGCATGTTTACCGCCAGGACAGCGATTTCCAATACCTGAGCGGTTTCCCCGAGCCCGAAGCGGTGATCGTGCTGATGCCCGGTCGCCAGCACGGCGAGTACGTGCTGTTCTGCCGCGAGCGCAATGCCGAGCGCGAATTGTGGGACGGCCTGCGTGCCGGCACCGAGGGCGCGATTCGCGACTTTGGCGCTGACGACGCATTCCCCATTACCGATATCGACGACATCCTGCCCGGCCTGATCGAAGGTCGCGACCGCGTGTACTCGGCCATGGGCAGCAATGCCGAGTTCGACCGGCATGTGATGGAGTGGATCAACGTGATCCGTTCCAAAGCGCACCTGGGCGCCCAGCCGCCGAACGAATTCGTTGCCCTGGATCATTTGCTTCACGATATGCGCCTGTATAAATCGGCGGCAGAAGTGAGGGTGATGCGCGAGGCGGCGCGAATATCCTGTGCAGCCCATGTACGGGCGATGCAGGCCAGCCGTGCCGGCCTGCATGAGTTCAGCCTGGAAGCCGAGCTGGATTACGAGTTTCGCAAAGGCGGTGCGAAAATGCCGGCCTATGGCTCCATCGTCGCCGCTGGGCGCAACAGCTGCATCCTGCATTACCAGCAGAATGACGCGGTGCTCAAAGACGGCGACCTGGTGCTGATCGATGCTGGGTGCGAGATCGATTGCTACGCCAGCGATATCACCCGTACCTGGCCGGTCAATGGCAAGTTCTCGCCCGAGCAGAAGGCGATCTACGAGATTGTGCTGGCCTCCCAGGAAGCCGCCTTCAAGCAGATCGCGCCGAACAAACATTGGAACCAGGCCCACGAGGCGACCGTGCAGGTCATCACCGCCGGCCTGGTGAAGTTGGGGTTGTTACAAGGTGACGTTGACGAACTGATCGCCAGCGAAGCCTACCGCGCCTTTTACATGCACCGTGCCGGCCACTGGCTGGGCATGGATGTGCATGATGTGGGCGAGTACAAAGTGGGCGGTGAATGGCGCGTGCTGGAAGTGGGCATGGCCTTGACCGTGGAGCCGGGTATCTATATTTCCCCGGACAACCAGAACGTGGCAAAAAAATGGCGTGGCATTGGCGTGCGCATCGAGGACGACGTGGTAGTGACCAAGCAAGGCTGTGAAATCCTGACCGGCGGCGTGCCCAAGACCGTTGCCGAGATCGAAGCGTTGATGGCGGCTGCGCGATGAGCCGGGTCAACCTGGCGATTATCGGCGGCGGCCTGGTGGGCGCCAGCCTGGCCCTGGCATTGCAAGCGGGGGCCAAGGCGCGGGGCTGGAAGATCGTGCTGATCGAGCCCTTTGCACCGGGTGACAGCTACCAGCCGAGCTACGATGCGCGCTCTTCCGCGCTGTCGTTTGGCGCGCGCCAGATTTACCAGCGTCTGGGCCTGTGGCAAGCCATTTCCCGACGTGCAGAGCCAATCAAGCAGATCCACGTGTCGGACCGTGGGCGTTTCTCCACCGCGCGTTTGTCCGCGATGGAGGAGGGCGTGCCAGCCCTGGGTTATGTGGTGGAAAACGCCTGGCTCGGCCAATGCCTGTGGCAAAGCTTGGACAAGGACGTGGTGAGCTGGCGCTGCCCGGCGGAAGTCACGCGTATGGAGCCGCTGCCCGATGGCTATCGCCTGACCCTCAACGATGAAACCGTGCTGGAATGCGACCTGGCGGTACTGGCCGATGGCGGCCGTTCCGGCCTGCGTGAGCAACTGGGCATTGGCGTGAAAACCCGGCCCTACAACCAGAGTGCGCTGATCGCCAACATCACCCCGAGCGAAGCGCACAATGGCGAGGCGTTCGAGCGCTTTACCGATGAAGGCCCCATGGCCTTGCTGCCGCTGCCGGACAACCGTTGCGCGCTGGTCTGGACCCGCATCGGCATGGACGCTCAGCGCCTGGCCAGCCTTGACGAGCGTAGCTTCCTGAGCGAGTTGCAGAGTGTGTTCGGGTATCGCCTGGGCACTCTCAAACAAGTGGGTGCCCGTCACCTGTACCCGTTGACCCTGGTGGAAGCCGAAGAGCAAGTGCGCTCGCACCTGGCCGTTCTCGGCAATGCCGCCCACAGCCTGCACCCGATTGCCGGGCAGGGGTTCAACCTGTCCCTGCGCGATGCCAGTGCCTTGGCCGAAGCCCTGTTGGCCGGGCCGGACGTGCCGGGTGACCTGGCGACGTTGCAAGGCTATCGCGAGCGCCAGCGCCTGGACCAGCAACTCACCGTAGGCTTCTCCGACCAGGTCACGCGGCTGTTTGGCAGTGCTCAGCCATTGGTGGCGCTGGGCCGCAATATGGGCTTGCTCGGCCTCGACCTGTTGCCCCCGGCCAAACGCTGGTTCGCCCGTCAGGCCATGGGCCTGGGCACTCGTTCCGATGTTTGAAGCGGACCACACCTTTACTTGCGGCCTGTGCCGCACACGAGACAAGGCTTGAATATGGACATGCGCGCAGATGTGCTGATTGTCGGGGCTGGAATGGTCGGAAGCGCCCTGGCGCTGGCGTTGCAGGGCAGTGGCCTGCAGGTGCTGCTGCTCGACGGCAGCCCGTTGAGCGTCAAGCCGTTTGAGCCGGCTGCGGCGTTTGAACCGCGGGTGAGCGCGTTGTCGGCGGCCAGCCAGCGCATTCTTGAGCGCCTGGGCGTGTGGGACGGCATCGTAGAGCGTCGTGCCAGCCCCTACGGCGAAATGCAGGTATGGGACGGTAGCGGTACCGGGCAGATCCATTTCTCGGCGGCCAGTGTGCATGCCGAGGTGCTTGGGCATATCGTCGAAAACCGCGTGGTGCAGGATGCCTTGCTTGATCGCCTGCATGACTGCGACCTCGGCCTGCTGGCCAACGCACGCCTGGAACAGATGCGCCGCTCTGGCGATGACTGGTTGCTGACCCTGGCCGACGGCCGCAAGCTGCGCGCACCCCTGGTGGTAGCCGCCGACGGTGCCAACTCCGCCGTGCGCCGCCTGACCGGTACACCTACCCGCGAATGGGATTACCTGCATAACGCCATCGTCACCAGCGTGCGCAGCAGCCAGCCGCACCAGCGCACCGCGTGGCAACGCTTCACCGACACCGGCCCGCTGGCGTTCCTGCCGCTGGTGCGCGATGGGCAGGAAGACTGGTGTTCGATTGTCTGGTCGACCACGCCCGCTGAATCCGAGCGCTTGATGGCGCTGGATGATGAACGCTTCTGCCGCGAACTGGAACGTGCCTTCGAGGGGCGCTTGGGCACTGTGATCAGTGCCGACCCGCGTGTGTGCGTACCGTTGCGCCAGCGCCATGCCAAACGTTATGTGGCCGAAGGCCTGGCGTTGATCGGCGACGCCGCCCACGTCATCCACCCGTTGGCAGGGCAGGGCGTGAACCTGGGCTTCCTCGATGCGGCCGTGCTGGCCGAAGTGCTGCTGGCTGCGACCGAGCGCGGCGAGCGCCTGGCCAATGTGAAAGTGCTGAGCCGTTACGAGCGACGTCGTATGCCCCACAACCTGGCGCTGATGGCGGCGATGGAAGGCTTCGAACGCTTGTTCCAGGCCGATCAACTGCCGCTGCGCTGGTTGCGCAACGCGGGTTTGAAAATCGTTGACCAGATGCCCGAAGCCAAAGCCGTGTTTGTGCGCCAAGCACTGGGATTGACAGGCGATCTCCCCGAACTCGCCAAACCCTGACCTGACAATACAACCCTCTGTGGGAGCCGGGCTTGCCCGCGATGAGGCCGTCAGCTCCAGCGCATATTCTGGCTGTGCAACATCTGGTAACGCCTCCACCAAGCGTTACCAAATGTGAGTCCTTATCATTTGCCCTCCATTTGCAAATGAGAGACCGCACCCATGTTGGCACCCAAGCGCCTCCTGACTGCCCTGGCACTCACCCTGATCGGCAGCACCACCGTGCAGGCGGCCGATGAAGTCGTGGTCTACTCCTCGCGTATCGACGAACTGATCAAGCCCGTGTTCGACGCCTACACCAAAAAGACCGGCGTACAGGTCAAGTTCATCACCGACAAGGAAGCCCCGTTGATGCAGCGCATCAAGGCCGAGGGCGAGAACGCCACCGCCGACCTGTTGCTGACCGTTGACGCCGGCAACCTCTGGCAGGCCGAGCAGATGGGCATCCTGCAACCGTTCACCTCTCCTGTCATCGACAAGAACATTCCTCTGCAATATCGCTCATCGGCCCACGCCTGGACCGGTTTGAGCCTGCGTGCGCGCACGATCGCCTATTCCACCGACCGGGTAAAACCGGGCGATCTGACCACCTACGAAGCCCTGGCCGACAAGCAGTGGGAAGGCCGCCTGTGCCTGCGCACGGCGAAAAAAGTCTATAACCAGTCGCTGACCGCCACGTTGATCGAAACCCATGGCGCGGCCAAGACCGAAGAAATCATCAAGGGTTGGGTGAATAACCTGTCCACCGACGTGTTCTCTGATGACATCGCCGTGCTGGAGGCCATCAACGCCGGGCAATGCGACGTGGGTATCGTCAACACCTATTACTACGGTCGCCTGCACAAGCAGAAGCCAGACCTGGCGGTGAAGTTGTTCTGGCCGAACCAGGGCGACCGCGGCGTGCATGTGAACCTCTCCGGCATCGGCCTGACCCAGCACGCGCCGCACCCGGAAGCGGCCAAGGCGCTGGTGGAGTGGATGACTACGCCTGAGGCACAGAAGATCTTCGCCGACGTCAACCAGGAATTCCCGGCCAACCCGGCGGTACCGCCATCGGCGGAAGTGGCGACCTGGGGCAAGTTCGTGGCCGATACCTTGCCAGTGGAAGTGGCGGGCAAGCGCCAGGCCGAAGCGATCCGCCTGATGGATCGCGCTGGCTGGAACTGAAGCTGCGCCGCTCAACTGTGGGAGCTGGCTTGCCCGCGATTGCATCACTTCGGTATCACTGATACACCGAGGTGCTTGTATCGCAGGCAAGCCAGCTCCCACATTGGTTAGTGGCCGCTTCAACATTTTTATTTTTCTGAGAGCTTTTCCTTGGCCCACCCCGCCCAACGTCGCTGGTACCTGCCGGTTTTCAGCGTCGCCGCCCTGGTGCTGTTGCCGCTGAGCGTGCTGCTGCTGTCCTGGCAAAGCATTGACCCACAGATCTGGTCGCACCTCTGGGACACTCAGATGCCCCGCTTGCTTGGCAACACCTTGACCCTGGTGCTCGGTGTCGGCCTGGGCGTGACGCTGCTGGGCGTCAGCCTGGCCTGGCTGACCAGCCTGTGCGAGTTCCCCGGGCGGCGCTGGCTCGACTGGGCATTGATGTTGCCCTTTGCAATCCCTGCCTATGTGCTGGCCTTCGTGTTTGTGGGCCTGCTGGATTTTGCCGGCCCGGTGCAAACCCTGCTGCGCGAGTGGTTCGGCACGGGTCTGCGTTTGCCACGGGTACGGTCCACCAGCGGCGTGGTCATCGTGCTGGTGCTGGTGTTCTATCCCTATGTCTACCTGCTGGCGCGTAGCGCGTTCCTGGCCCAGGGCAAAGGCTTGATGGAAGCGGCGCGGGTGCTGGGGCAATCGCCATGGCAAGCGTTCTGGCGCGTGGCATTACCCATGGCGCGCCCAGCGATTGGTGCCGGTGTAGCCCTGGCGCTGATGGAGACACTCGCGGATTTTGGCGCGGTCTCGGTGTTCAATTTCGACACCTTCACCACCGCTATCTATAAAACCTGGTACGGCTTTTTCAGCCTGTCCAGCGCCGCGCAGCTGGCCAGCCTGTTGCTGCTGGTAGTGATGTTGGTGCTGTATGGCGAGCGACGTGCGCGCGGGGCCAGCCGACCGAGCAATGAGCGCCCGCGGGGCAAGGCGTTGTACCACTTGCGCGGATTCAAGGCCGTGGCGGCCAGCGCCTGGTGCGGTCTGGTTTTCGCCTGTGCATTCGTGATTCCGATGCTGCAACTGGTGACGTGGTTCTGGCAGCGTGGCCGCTTCGACCTCGATGAGCGTTACACCGGGCTGATCATCCATACCCTCTACCTGGGCGGGATCGCAGCCCTGATCACGGTCAGCGTGGCGTTGATACTGGCGTTTGCCAACCGTCTGGCGCCGACCCGTGCGATTCGCTCCGGTATCAGCCTGGCCAATGTCGGCTATGCCTTGCCGGGCTCGGTGCTGGCGGTGTCGATCATGTTGGCGTTCAGCTACTTGGACCGCGAGCTGGTGGTGCCGCTCTCCGGATGGCTGGGCGGGGCGGGCAAGCCTTTGCTGCTGGGCAGCCTGTCGGCACTGGTGCTGGCGTATCTGGTGCGGTTTCTGGCGGTGGCCTACGGGCCGCTGGAAAACAGCCTGGCGCGCATCCGTCCGTCATTGCCTGAAGCGGCACGCAGCCTTGGGGTGAGCGGCCCACGACTGTTTTGCAAAGTGTATCTGCCGTTATTGCTGCCGGGCACGTTGAGCGCAGCGCTGCTGGTGTTTGTGGATGTGCTCAAGGAAATGCCGGCCACCTTGCTGATGCGCCCGTTTGGCTGGGACACCCTGGCGGTCCGCATCTTTGAAATGACCAGTGAAGGCGAATGGGCGCGGGCGTCTTTGCCGGCGCTGACCCTGGTGCTGGTCGGCTTGTTGCCGGTCATCGGGCTGATTCGTCGCTCGGCTCGGCAAATCGGTTAGGTGCCAGTCCTACGGCTTGAGGCTACAATGCGCGGCATTCGGTGCGCTCCGTCTTTCGGATCGACCTGCTGTATGTGGCTGCGGGCCTTGTAATACAAGGTGTTCGGCGCAAGTGGCAGCTCTGCGCGCCTTCGCCAAGCCCGGAAGGAGAAACCCATGGGACAGCGTACGCCTCTGTATGACCTGCATCTCGCCCTCGGCGCGAAAATGGTCGATTTTGGCGGTTGGGATATGCCTTTGCATTACGGCTCGCAAGTTGAAGAACACCATCAGGTGCGACGCGACTGCGGGGTCTTCGATGTATCTCATATGACCGTGATCGATGTCACCGGCCCCCAGGCCAAGGAATGGCTCCAGTACCTACTGGCCAATGATGTCGACCGACTGCACGGCTGTGGCCGAGCGTTGTACAGCGCCATGCTCAACGAGCAGGGCGGGGTGGTGGATGACATGATCGTCTACCGCACCGAAACCGGTTACCGCTTGGTGGTCAACGCCGCCACGCGTGACCAGGACATGGCCTGGATGCAGGCGCAACTGGGCAGCTACTCAGTGCAACTGCATGAGCGCTCCGAGTTGGCCATGCTCGCCATCCAAGGCCCCCACGCCCGGCAGAAAATCGCCGAACTGGTGACCCAGTCCCGTGGCATCCTGATCCATCAGCTCAAACCGTTCGAAGGCCGGGCCGACGGCGACTGGTATATCGCCCGCACCGGTTATACCGGCGAAGACGGCCTCGAAATCGTGCTGCCGGCCGATCAGGCACCGGGCTTTTTCAACGACTTGGTAGGCGCTGGCATTTCCCCCATCGGCCTCGGTGCGCGCGACACCTTGCGCCTGGAGGCCGGCATGAACCTGTATGGCCAGGATATTCACCAGGCCGTCTCACCCCTGGCGGCCAACATGGCCTGGAGCATCGCCTGGGAACCTGTCGAGCGTAACTTCATTGGCCGCGCCGCGCTGGAAGCAGAAAAGGCAGCCGGCGTGCAGTTCAAACTGGTGGGGCTCGTCCTCGAAGAACGGGGTGTGTTGCGCGCTCATCAGGTGGTTCGTATCGCCAATGTTGGCGAAGGAGAGATCACCAGTGGTAGTTTCTCGCCTACGCTAAGCAAATCCATTGCGCTGGCGCGTGTGCCGACGGCGACTGCCGACCGGGCCGAAGTGGAAATCCGCGGCAAGTGGTATCCGGTTCGAGTGGTCAAGCCGACCTTCGTGCGCCATGGCAAAACCTTGATCTAACCAATTCCGGCAGGCCGAAGGCCGCTGACATTTCATCTTGAGGACACAGACTATGAGCAATATCCCTGCCGACCTGCGTTTTGCCGAAAGTCACGAATGGGCCCGTCTGGAAGCTGACGGCACCGTGACCGTCGGGATTTCCGACCATGCACAGGAAGCTTTGGGTGATGTGGTGTTTGTTGAGTTGGCTGAAGTGGGCAAGGTGTTTGCCGCTCAAGACCAGGCGGGAGTGGTGGAGTCGGTCAAGGCCGCTTCGGATATCTACTCGCCGATTGCCGGCGAAGTGATTGCTGTCAATGAAGAGCTGAGTGGCAGCCCTGAGCTGCTGAACTCTGACCCGTACGGCACCTGGATCTTCAAGCTCAAGCCAAGCGACAAGGCCGAGCTGGACAAGCTGTTGGATGCCGCCAGCTACAAAGCCGCCATCGGCGAATAATCGCAATAGTTACAACGACACAAATCAATGTGGGACCTGGCTTGCCTGCGATTGGATCACCCGGGTATCACCGATACACCGAGGTGCCAGCATCGCAGGCAAGCCAGCTCCCACAGTTGATTTGTTGTGATCAGTCTCTTTTCAATTCAGCTTTAACCGCCGCTACAGCCCGCTCCACATCCGCCTCTGTCATCGCCGTGAACATTGGCAACGACACGATCAAACGCCCAACACGCTCTGCCACCGGGAACATGCCTTCCTTGAAACCCTGTGCCCGATACAGGCTCAGCAGGTGGATCGGCGGGTAGTGATAGCCGATACCCACGCCGTGGGCCTGCATCTGCTCCATGAACGTTGCACGGGCTGGCAGGCCATCCTGGCGCTCCGGCAATACCAGTTGGAACAGGTGCCAGTTGCTGTTTTCGAAGTCGGCCGGTGGCAGTTGCGCGCCGTATTGAGCTTCGAAATCGCTGCCGAAGCATTTGAAGTAATGCCGTGCCAGGTTCTGACGATGGGCGGTGATCTTCTCGATGTGCGCAAATTGCCCCAGGCCGATGGCGGCGGCAATGTCGGTCATGTTGAACTTGCCACCCAGCACATCCACATCCAGGCCATCGAAGCCGCTGCGGGTGACGCCTTGCAGGCGGTACTTCTCTGCCAGACGGGCCTCCTCGGCATTGTTCAACACCAGGCAGCCGCCTTCGGACGACGTGATGTTCTTGTTCGCCTGGAAGCTGAAGGACACGAAGTCGCCGGTTGCGCCGATGCGTTCTCCATCCCAGCTGGAACCCAGGGCCTGGGCAGCATCTTCGACAATGCGCAGGTTGTACTTGTTGGCCAGCGCATAGAGCATCGGCATATCCAGGGGCAAGCCGGCCAGGTAGACGGGGATGATCGCCTTGGTGCGAGGGGTAATGGCGGCTTCCACCTGGGCCAGGTCGATATTGCGCGTCACCGGGTCGATGTCGGCAAAAACCGGAGTGGCGCCGACTTCGAGAATCACGTTGGCCGTGGCAACCCAGGAGATTGGCGTGGTGATAACTTCATCTCCAGGCCCGATCCCGGCGATGCGCAAGGCGATCTCCATGGTGCAGGTGCCCGAGTTGAAGGTGCGCACCGGACGGCCGCCAAAATACTCCGACAACTGTGCTTCGAACGCCTGCACCTTTGGCCCGCTGGTGATCCAGCCGGAACGCAGAACATCACCGACCGCCGTGATGGTGGCTTCATCAATGGTCGGTTTGGAAAACGGCAGGAAGGGCTGTTGGCTCATGACGAAGAAGGCATCCGTTTCAGGTAGGCGATGAAAAATACACGTGTCAGTGGGGCATGGTTGCACGCTGAGACTGAATATAGCCTGTCATCCATGAACGATTCGTCATACAACAGGCAAAAAAATGCCGCTTGAAAAAGCGGCATTTTTTATGAGGGCAGTTATTACTCGGTGACAGCATTCTTCGCCAGGATGGCGTTAGCCAGTTCCATGTCCGTGGCTTGGAGGCCAGGGTTGTCGGCGCGGACCTTCTGCATCGCCGCTTCCAGGTACGGGCCGCGAATGCCGCCGTCGCTGGCGACGAAGCTGCCTGCGTCGTCCTGGGCCGCGACCACCAGCTTGTGGTCCTTGAACGTCAGGTAAGTCGAGCCAGTGGTGGCGCCCGACGAGATGACATTACGCCAGAAGCTATCGGCCATGGCTGAGCCGACAGGTAGGGAAAGCACAGCGAGGGTTGCGACAGCATATTTGAGACGCATGATGGGTGACTCCGGTGGGTTATCTGTACGTTTTGATTGTAGTTAACCCGATCCAGTTCCATCACTGACTAAACAGTTTCAACCTTTAAAATCACCCCATCCTGCCCAACCACGCGGACTTGAGCGCCCACGGGGGCGTCGGCACCGGTGACCATCCACACGCCATCGCCGACTTTGACCTTGCCGCGACCATCCACAATGGCTTGATGCACCACGAAAGTGCGCCCCACCAACTCTGAACCGCGCTCGTTCAACCCCGGTTGATCACTGGCCTTGGCGCTGCTGCGTTGGCGTTTCCACCAGTACACGGCAGTCAGTATCGACAACATCGCAAACAGCAGCAGTTGCCATTCCAGCCCGAGCGGTGGGAACAGGAACTTGATCACGCCCACGGCAGCGGCGGCGATACCCATCCACAGCAGGTAGCCTCCGGCACCGAACACCTCGAGAATCAACAGCACGGTGCCCAGTGCCAACCAGTCCCAGAACGACAAATGCAGCAGGAAGTCCCACATGGTGATGGCCTCAGCCTTTCTGGTTGCCGAAGGTTGCCTTGACGATTTCGCCGATACCGCCCACGGCGCCAATCACTTGGCTGGCTTCTAGCGGCATCAGGATGACCTTGCTGTTGTTGGCCGACGCAAGCTTGCCCAAGGCGTCGATGTATTTTTGCGCGACGAAGTAGTTCACCGCCTGCACATTGCCGGACGCGATGGCTTCGGACACCACTTGTGTCGCCCGCGCTTCGGCTTCAGCCTGACGCTCACGTGCCTCGGATTCCAGGAACGCGGCCTGGCGGCTGCCTTCGGCTTCAAGGATTTGCGCTTGCTTTTTGCCTTCCGCTGTCAGGATCGCCGACGCCCGCAGGCCTTCTGCTTCGAGGATCTGTGCACGCTTGATTCGCTCGGCTTTCATCTGGCCGGACATGGCGGCCATCAGGTCGGCGGGCGGGCTGATGTCCTTGATCTCGATACGGGTGATCTTGATGCCCCATGGCGCAGTGGCTTCATCCACGGTGCGCAGGAGTTTTTCGTTGATGCCGTCACGCTGGCTCAGCATGGCGTCCAGCTCCATGGAGCCGAGTACGGTGCGGATATTGGTCTGCAGCAGGTTGCGGATAGCATGTTCGAGGTTGTTGACCTCATAGGCGGCCTGGGCGGTGTTGACCACCTGGAAGAAGCACACGGCATCGATCTGCACGGTGGCATTGTCGGCGGTGATGACTTCTTGAGGCGGGATATCCAGCACGCTTTCCATCACGTTGATCTTGCGACCGATGCGGTCCATGACCGGGATGATGATATTCAGGCCGGGTTTCAAGGTGTTGGTGTAGCGGCCGAAACGCTCGACGGTCCATTGGTAGCCCTGGGGCACCACTTTGAAACCCATGAACAGGATGGCGATGGCCAAGCCTACGAAAAGAAGCAGTACGGTTCCGATCTGCATAGCGATTCCCTATCTGAAGGTGTCAGTGAATGACATTAGGCCGATTGTAACGGTCTGGTCACGGATAAAGACGGTTTCATGCCCCAATAAACAAAGGATTTGTTTCTGAATCCCCTGGCGTGACCCGCAATACCTCCGTCATCGTGGTCAGCCCGGCCTTCACTTTCTCGATGCCGGCCATGCGCAGGCTGCTCATGCCCTGCGCCAGTGCTCCACGGCGCAGGGCTTGTACGTCCGCGCCCGGGGTGACCAGCGCCTGGAGGGCTGGGTCCATGAGCATGATTTCATACAGCCCGGCCCGGCCTCGATAACCGCTGTCACGGCATTGCGCACAGCCGACAGCATCAAAGCCGCCAGCGTCCTCCTGGCCCATGGGGCGCTTGCAGTGGCTGCACAGAACCCGCACCAAGCGCTGCGCCATCACGCCTATGAGCGTGGCTTTGATCAAATAGTGAGCAATACCCAGCTCTTGCAGGCGGCTGATGGCGCTGGGCGCGTCGTTGGTGTGCAAGGTCGATAGCACCAGATGCCCGGTCAGCGCGGCCTGGATAGCCATCTCTGCGGTTTCCTGGTCGCGGATTTCGCCGATCATGATGATGTCCGGGTCCTGGCGCAGCAGGGCGCGGATGCCGCTGGCGAACGTGAGGTCGATGTTGTGCTGGACCTGCATCTGGTTGAAGGCCGGCTCGACCATTTCAATCGGGTCTTCCACCGTGCACAGGTTGACCTCGCGGGTCGCCAGTTGCCTGAGGGTGGTGTAGAGGGTGCTGGTCTTGCCCGAGCCGGTTGGGCCGGTGACGAGGATGATGCCGTGGGTGCGTCGCGTCATGGCGTGCCAGCGTTGCTGGTCGGCGTTGGACAAACCCAACTGGTCAAAATCCTTGAGCAGCACCTGAGGGTCAAAAATTCGCATCACCAGCTTTTCGCCGAATGCCGTGGGCAGGGTCGAAAGCCGCAATTCCACCTCGATACCCGCAGGGTTTCGGGTCTTGACGCGGCCATCCTGGGGTTTGCGTTTCTCGGCCACGTTCATGCGCCCCAGGCTTTTCAGGCGGCTGACCACGGCCATGGTGACCTGCGGGGGAAATTGATAGACGTCATGCAGCAGCCCATCAATGCGAAAGCGCACCCGGCCCTGGTCGCGGCCGGGCTCAATATGGATATCGCTGGCCCGTTGGCCAAAGGCGTATTGCAGCAGCCAGTCGACGATGTTGACGATATGCGCGTCGTTGGCATCCGGCTCCTTGTCACTGGCGCCGAGGCTGAGCAAGTCGACATTGCCAGGCACCGTCATCTTTTGATCCGCACCGCTGACGGACTTGGCCAAGCGATAAAACTCGTTGATACAGCGTTGGATGTCCTGGGGGTTGGCAACCACGCGCTTGATCGTGCGTTTGAGCACCTGGGACAGCCCGGCTTCCCAGGCGGTGATATGGGGTTGGGCACTGGCGACCGTTACGCTGCGGGCATCCACGGCGACTGCAAGAATGCCGTGGCGCTGGGCGAAGGCGTGGGACATCAAGGGCACCACGGCCGCCACGTCGATCTGCAACGGGTCGATGCGCAGGTAAGGCTGGCCGACCTGCCGGGCCAGCCATTGGGTCAAGGTCTCCAGGCAAGGGCCCTGGGCTGCGATGCATTCCAGGGGGTGCTGGCTGGCGGGCGCTGGCACCACCTTTTGCGCCGCCTGCGCCGTGATCAGCCCTTGCTCGACCAGCGCCGGCAACAATTGCTGCAGTTCCAAGGGGTGATCGTGGGCGATGACGGGCATGCAGGTTTTCCTGGGCGGCTCGGGGTGTAATCCCAGGCTAGCCAACCGCTGAAGATCTGGCGTGCGCGTGTATTGCAGGTTTTTACTGCGCCATCGCCGCCAGCGCTTGGGGCCGCTCGGAATCAGCTGACCACAGCTCCAGGGTGCACACGCTGATCAGGTTTCGAATCTTTTCACCGATCACTTGGGCGCGGTGCCAGCTCAGGCCGGTCATCACGATATCGATGCTCAGCAGGTCGGCTTCCCGGTTCACGCTGACCTGGGTGGGCGTGAGCAATTGCAGCGCGAAGTAGTTCAGCACCCGGCACAGCACGTCCGGTTCGGCCTCGGCGACGATGTGATAGTGCGCCCGGCAGTGGCTGCTATTGGCCGCCCACGCATCGACGCGGGTGGCAGGGTAGGCGGTTTCGACGGCGTGCATGCTGACTCTCCAAATTCGACTGGAGGAATTTTTACATTCGCCTCGGGAGATTTCTTATCTAAGATGAGCCTGTTTGGCGATAAATCGACTCAATCAATTCAAGATTAGCCTATTAACAGGTACGTTTATGCACAGTGAGTTGGACGTCTACGACCGCCGCATCCTGGCCTTGCTGCAAGAGGATGCCTCGCTCTCCAGCGCACAGATTGCCGAGCAGGTCGGCCTGTCGCAGTCGCCGTGCTGGCGGCGCATTCAGCGGCTCAAGGACGAGGGCGTGATCCGCGGCCAGGTCACGCTGCTGGACCGCAAGAAAATCGGGCTCAACACGCAGATTTTCGCCGAGGTCAAACTCAACGCTCACGGTCGCTCCAATTTCACCGAGTTCACCGAGGCGATTCGCGGGTTTCCGGAAGTGTTGGAGTGTTATGTGCTGATGGGGGCGGTGGATTTTCTGCTGCGTATCGTCACCTCGGATATCGAGGCGTATGAGCGGTTTTTCTTCGAGAAGCTGTCGATGGTGCCGGGGATTCAGGAGGTCAACTCGATTGTGGCGCTGTCGGAGATCAAGTCCACCACCAGCCTGCCAGTATTGCGCTTGTAGGAGCGAGCTTGCTCGCGAAGAACGTTAACGATAACGCGGGAAGCCTGGCTCCCCACATCGCTCTCGGGTTTTTCGCGAGCAAGCTCGCTCCTACAGGTAGAGGGACTTACAGGCGCAGCAGGGTCTTCCAGGCACGGTTCTGATACACCGCAATCGCCTGGTGCATACGCGCATCCAGCGATTCATCGGTAATCGGCTGGTTGGCCAGGTGTGCCAGCTTGTTCAGCTCGCCGTACAAGCGGTCCAGTTCAGGAATGTCCACCACCTGGCGCGCATGGTGCAGCCAGGCCTGGATGCGTTCGATGCGCGGCAGTTGCTCGGCCAGGTCTTCCGGCTGTTGCTGGTAGCGCTGCAGTTGCAGGGCGACGGCGTCGTCGGCCAGCAGGCGTGGCAGCCAGTTGGTGATTTGCGCAGCGCCCTGGCGGTTGCCACGCACGTTACGTTCGGCTGTCCAGGTGCGAGCCAACAACCAGCGCGAGAGGTTGAGTGAGAACAGGCCCCACCGCACGTCTTGCAGCTCTTCGATGAACTGCTCTGGCGCGGCTTTGCGGATGTCTTCATCGTCGTCACCGGCCTGGACCAGCGGGCGCCAGTCTTCCAGCAACGCATCCAGGGCGCTGCGCAGTTCGCTGGTGGATTGGCGCGGCGCGGCCTGGCCGAGGCTGCCGATCAGGGCGCGCAATTCACCGAGGTTCTCGACCCAGTCTTGCAGCAGGCGCCAGTGGCCATTGAAGCGGTATTGCTCGGCCAGGCGCTGGCTGCTGCCCAGCAGGTACCACAGGATCGCGGCGAAGGCGTCGTCCAATGGCATTTCGGCGTGGATCTGTGGCGCCGGCAAGCTCAGGGAATAGCTACTGGCGTCATACAGGCGGTAGCCGCGTTCGGCCTTGCTGATGTCGCACGGCATCAGGGCCAGGGTCGCGGCCAGCTCGGCAGCCAATTCCAGCAGGGCAGCCGGTTCGCCTTCGCGCAATTCCAGCTCCAGTTCGCAGATTTCTTCTTTCTGCTTGCCGACCACCACGTGGCCCAGGTCCAGGGCGGCTTCGATCACCACCTTGGCCTTGCCACGGCCCCAAGCGATCTCGGCGCGTTCACGCACGAAGTCGGTGGTGAAGATCGGCTTGAGGGTCTTTTTGTCCAGCTCGGCCAGTTGCTCGGGCCAGCACTCGCCATCGAGTTTCTTCACGTCGAGCTTGGCTTTGGGCAGGTCCCAGTTGTATTCGTTGCGTTCCGACAAGCCGGCGACGCTTTGGCCGCGGGTCTTGAGGGTCTGGATGATGTCGTCACCGTCCTTGCGCAGGCGCAGGGCAACCTTGGCCTGGGCCAGGTCGCGCTCGGGGGTATCGAAGTACTGGTTCATCAACTCACGGCGTTCCCAGCCACTTTTGTTGCGTTTTTTCAGTAACGGGTGCTCACGCAGCGCGGCGAGTGTTTCGCGGCTGACGCGTAGCTTGATTTCGGTTTCTTTCTGCATGGCCGGAAAATCCAGGATCGGGAGCGCAGCCGGGGAAAAGTGTGGCTGCCAAGGTCGTGCAGTGTACAGGACTGAGCCCGGCAACGCGCCGCAACGGTTTATTGTGTTGCGCAGATGCCTCTATAGTGAGGTTCATCCGGGAAGTTGGGAGACCGCGCATGCCGTTACCGTCCATGAAAGAGCAGTTCGCCGCCTTGATCGCCGCGCCGTCGGTGAGTTGCACCCAGGCGTCTCTCGACCAGAGCAACCGCCCGGTGATCGACCTGCTCGCCGCTTGGCTGGGCGATCTGGGCTTTGCCATCGATATCCAACACGTCAGCCCCGGCAAATTCAACCTGTTGGCCAGCTTCGGCAGCGGCCCCGGTGGCCTGGTGCTGGCGGGGCATAGCGATACCGTGCCGTATGACGCGGCGCTGTGGAAAACCGACCCGCTCAAGCTGACGGAAGTCGATGGCCGCTGGGTAGGGCTGGGCAGCTGTGACATGAAGGGTTTCTTCGCCCTGATCATCGAAGCGGTGTTGCCGCTGCTCGACCAACCCTTCAAGCAGCCGCTGTTGATTCTTGCCACTTGTGACGAGGAAAGCTCCATGTCCGGTGCCCGTGCGCTGGCCGAGGCGGGGCGCCCGCTGGGTCGCGCAGCGGTGATCGGCGAGCCGACCGGGCTCAAGCCGATCCGCCTGCACAAAGGCGTGATGATGGAGCGCATCGACATCCTCGGGCGCAGCGGCCACTCGTCGGACCCAAGCTTGGGCCACAGCGCGCTGGAAGCCATGCATGACGCTATTGGCGAGTTGCGCGGCCTGCGCCTGGCCTGGCAGCGCGAGTACCGCAACGCGCAATTCAGCGTGCCGCAGCCGACCATGAACTTCGGCTGCATTCACGGCGGCGACAACCCCAACCGCATCTGTGGCCAGTGCTCCCTGGAGTTCGACCTGCGACCCCTGCCGGGCATGGACCCCGAGGTGCTGCGCGCCGCGATTCGCCAGAAGCTCGAACCCGTGGCCGAGCGGCATAAGGTCAAGATCGACTACGCGCCGTTGTTCCCCGCAGTGCCACCCTTTGAGCAGCCCGAAGACGCCGAGTTGGTGCGGGTGGCGGAACGTTTGACCGGTCATCGTGCCGAAGCAGTAGCGTTCGGCACCGAAGCGCCTTATCTTCAGCGCCTCGGTTGCGAAACCCTGGTGCTCGGCCCTGGCGACATTGCCTGCGCCCACCAGCCGGGCGAATACCTTGAAATGTCACGCTTGACGCCTACAGTGCGTCTATTGCGGGAACTGATCGAACACTACTGCCTGAAACCTGCATAAATTAACCCCTGCCCATTCGTACATAAGGAGAGTGAGCGTGTCGCCAAGCCTGTTCCGACGATAACCATCAGCCGCTGTGCGCTTTCACGATTGATCCTTTATTTGGCTGCTTTTTATTACAGGCCCAGGTGTTATGCCCGAATACGTCAATTGGCTTCGTCACGCTTCGCCCTACATCAACGCCCACCGCGACTGCACCTTTGTGGTCATGCTGCCCGGCGATGGTGTGGACCACCCCAACTTCGGCAATATCGTCCACGACCTGGTGCTGCTTCACAGCCTGGGTGTGCGCCTGGTGCTGGTGCACGGCTCGCGCCCGCAAATCGAAACCCGCCTTGAAGCACGCGGCCTTACCCCGGCTTACCACGAAGGCTTGCGCATCACCGATGCCGCGACGCTGGAATGTGTGATCGACGCGGTTGGCCATCTGCGCATTGCCATTGAGGCGCGCTTGTCCATGGACATGGCGTCCTCGCCGATGCAGGGCTCGCGCCTGCGTGTGGCCAGCGGCAACCTGGTTACCGCGCGGCCAATCGGCGTGCTGGAAGGCGTGGACTACCACCACACCGGCGAAGTGCGCCGGGTCGATCGCAAGGGTATCAACCGCCTGTTGGACGAACGCTCCATCGTGCTGCTGTCGCCCCTGGGGTATTCGCCTACCGGCGAGATCTTCAACCTGGCCTGCGAAGACGTCGCCACCCGCGCCGCCATCGACCTGGGTGCCGACAAGTTGCTGCTGTTCGGCGCCGATCCCGGTCTGATCGATGAGAACGGCCGCCTGGTGCGTGAATTGCGCCCACAACAAGTGCCTGCGCACCTGCAACGCCTGGGCAGCAACTATCAAGCCGAACTGCTCGATGCCGCTGCTGAAGCCTGCCGCGGTGGAGTAGGGCGCAGCCATATTGTCAGCTACGCCGAAGATGGCGCCTTGCTCACTGAACTGTTCACCCGCGACGGCGGCGGTACGCTGGTGGCCCAGGAGCAATTCGAACTGGTGCGCGAAGCGGCGATTGAAGACGTCGGCGGTTTGCTGGACCTGATCAGCCCGCTGGAAGAGCAGGGCATTCTGGTGCGCCGCTCGCGGGAAGTGCTGGAGCGTGAGATCGAACAGTTCAGCGTGGTCGAGCGCGAAGGCATGATCATCGCCTGCGCAGCGCTGTATCAGATTGCGGATTCGGATGCGGGGGAGCTGGCGTGCCTGGCAGTGAACCCGGAGTACCGCCACGGCGCGCGCGGCGATGTGTTGCTCGAACGCATCCAGACCCGGGCACGCGCCCAGGGCTTGAAAACCCTTTTTGTACTCACCACCCGTACGGCCCACTGGTTCCGCGAGCGCGGCTTTGTACCCAGCAGCGTAGACCGCCTGCCGTCGGCGCGGGCGTCGCTGTACAACTATCAGCGTAACTCCAAGATCTTCGAAAAAGCCCTGTAAAAGATTACTGCTCTGTGTGGGAGCTGGCTTGCCTGCGATAGCGGCGCCTCGGTTTATCTGAAGGACCGAGTTGCTGGCATCGCAGGCAAGCCAGCTCCCACACTGGACCGCGCTTTTATTCTGGGATGAATTTATCGGTCACGTAGGCCGAATAATCCGGCAGCACCGTCTCCACCTTCCCCTGTTCCTTCAAGAACTTCGCCGTCTCCCCAATCGCCTTCGCCGTGCCGCCCTTGAGCAACGCAGCGGTTTGCTGTGCCTGCGCATCCGGAAACGTTGTGCCCGCCAACAGCTCCGGAATGTCGTCGGCATTGGAACCTGTCAATTTGGCGATTTTTTGCACCGGCTCGGAATCCACCGTCCAGCTGTCTTTGTGGGCGGCATAGTCGGCAAAGGCATCCAGGGTGACCTTGGCGAACCTGGCCACTACGTCAGGATGTTTTTCCGCGAAATCCTTGCGCGCCACCCACACCTCAAACGTCGGCGCGCCCCATTGGCCCACCTGCGCCGCGTCTGTGAGGGTCTTGCCGCTCTTGCGGATTTCGCCCAAGGCCGGCGACCACACGAAAGCCCCATCAATATCGCCGCGTTTCCAGGCAGCGGCGATTTCGGCCGGTTGCAGGTTCACCACTTTGACTTGCTGGGTGTTCAGCCCCCAGTGTTTCAGCGCGCCGAGCAGGCTGTAATGGGAGGTCGATACGAACGGGGTGGCGATGGTTTTGCCGATCAGGTCTTGGGGGTTGTCGATGCCACTGCCGTTGCGCACCACCAGGGCTTCAGAAGCGTTGATCTGTGCCGATACGATAAACGCCACAATCGGCAGGTTGCGCGACGCCGCCGCCGCAAGCGGGCTGGAGCCGAGATTGCCGATGTGTACATCACCCGAAGCGATGGCCGTGACCACCTCTGGCCCGCTATTGAAGCGGCGCCAGGCGATTTTTTCGCCAATGGCTTTTTCGTAGAGGCCGTCGGCCTGGGGAACCTTGCTGGGATCGATGCCGGTCTGGTAGCCCACCGTCAGGTCGGCGGCGTTGACACCAAAAGAAAGTAATAGCGATACAAAAACTGTAACAAATTGACGGGAGGATGTGCGTTTGGCCATGATGGCGTCGCCTTTTTGATCGTGAGTGACGTATGCAACCGTACGACCACACTAATCGATCTAAAAAAGCACCAGTAAATACCCTTTAGGAATTAGCTTATGGAGCGGCGCGTCTATCCTGACCGGCCAGCTTCACGGAAAGACTTATTCCTGGATCGTATGAAAAAGAATGAAATAATTCTTTTTGGGTGTATGAAAAACTCATTACCCTGCAGGGACCAAATCAACTGCGATTAGACGAAGGTAGTAGACACACAAGGTTACGATTGACTTGGTAGTCACTATCTGGCGCTAATCGCGCATCTGTGGATCGAGGGCGTCAGACCCGAGACCAAAGAAATACAAAAATTAGAAATGAGAGGAGCGGTACATGAAGAAGTCCACCTTGGCTGTGGCTGTAACGTTGGGCGCAATCGCCCAGCAAGCAGGCGCTGCCGGTTTCATCGAAGACAGCAAGGCCACACTGGGCCTGCGTAACTTCTACATCAACACCGATAACCGCGAAGGCACGGCCAACCCGAGCCGCAACGAAGAATGGGGCCAAGGCTTCGATCTGCGTTTCATCTCCGGTTACACCCAAGGCACTGTTGGCTTCGGTCTCGACGCTATCGGCCTGTTGGGCGTTCGCCTGGATTCGGGCGGCGGCACCAACGGCGCGACTGCCAGCTCCTACGGCGGCACCATCTTCCCGAGCAAGTCCAATGGCGAAGCCGTTGATAACTACTCGAGCCTGGGCCTGACCGCCAAGGCCAAGATCTCCCAGACCGAACTGAAGTTGGGTACCTTGCAGCCTAAGCTGCCGGTCATCGTCACCAACGATGGTCGTATGCTGCCGCAGACCTTCCAGGGTGGCCAGATCACCTCCAGCGACATCAAGGACCTGACCCTGGTTGCCGGCCAGATCGAAAAAGCCAAGGGCCGTAACTCCAGCAACAACGAAAGCCTGTCCATCTCCGGCGCCAACAGCCGTGGCGTGAACTGGCGTTCGAGCAACAAGTTCTACTACGCCGGTGGCGACTACAAGATCACCAAGGATCTGACCGCCCAGTACTACTACGGCAACCTGGAAGATTTCTACAAGCAACACTTCCTGGGCCTGACCCACAACTGGGCTATCGGCCCTGGCGTGCTGAAGTCTGACCTGCGCTACTTCAACAGCTCCGACGATGGTAACAACGGCAACCAGTCCGCTTACTTCTCGACGGGCAACTACGGCGGCGTGAACTCCGGCCGTGGCAAAGTCGACAACAACCTGTACAGCGGCCTGTTCCTGTACTCGGTAGCCGGTCACACTTTTGGTGGCGGTTATCAGGTCAGCAACGGCAGCAGCGACTTCCCTTGGCTGAACCAGGGTGACGGCTCGTCGGCTTACATCACCACCGACATGCAGATCCAGAAGTTCGCCCGTGCCGGCGAGCGTACCTGGCAAGCTCGCTACTCCTACGACTTCGCCAAAGTCGGCGTACCTGGCCTGACCGCGGGTGTGGTTTACCTGAAGGGCGACCATATCGACACCGTCTCCAGCAACCGTACCGAGTTCACCGGCCAGTCCGAGTGGGAACGTGACATCACTGTTGCCTACGTTGTACCGGAAGGTCCGCTGAAGAACGTCGGCGTAGCGTGGAAAAACGCTATGTGGCGCAGCGACATCGCCAGCGCGCGTAACCAGGACGAAAACCGCTTGATCGTCAGCTACTCGATCCCGCTTTTGTAAGACTGTAAAACCTTGCCCGGCGCAATGCCGGGCAAGGTGTCTTGCTGTTCAAGTCGGGCTCAACCCCCGCAAGCCCTTCCTGAACCCCTCTTTTTTGCAGCGTCTCAAGGCCTTCTCGAACCTTGAAAGCGATGTTGGCCTCAGGCCGTTCCCAAGTCCAATGAACTGATTTTTAATATTCCTTTATCGTCTAGATAAATCGATATTTATTCTTTTTAAATCAGCAAAAATCCATGCACAGTGGGCTCCATAAGCACTCACCAGGAGCCATACCATGAGCCTAAGACTGGGCGACATCGCCCCCGACTTCGAACAGGATTCCAGCGCCGGCAAGATTCGTTTCCATGAATGGCTGGGCGACAGCTGGGGAGTGTTGTTTTCCCACCCGGCGGACTTCACGCCGGTGTGCACCACCGAACTGGGCTTCACCGCCAAGCTCAAGGATGAATTCGCCAAGCGTGGGGTCAAGGCCATCGCCCTGTCGGTAGACCCGGTGGACTCGCACCACAAGTGGATCGAAGACATCAACGAGACCCAGAACACCGTGGTCAACTTCCCGATCCTGGCCGACGCCGACCGCAAGGTCTCGGACCTCTACGACCTGATCCACCCGAATGCCAGCGATACCCTCACCGTGCGCTCCTTGTTTGTGATCGACCCGAACAAAAAGATCCGCCTGACCATCACCTATCCGGCCAGTACCGGGCGTAACTTCCATGAAATCCTGCGGGTGATCGATTCCCTGCAACTGACCGACAACCACAAGGTGGCGACGCCGGCCAACTGGCAGGATGGGGATGAAGTGGTGATCGTGCCGTCGCTCAAGGACGAGGAAGAGATCAAGAAACGCTTTCCCAAGGGCTATCGCGCGGTGAAGCCGTACCTGCGTCTTACCCCACAACCCAATCGTTAAGGCGAATATCGCCATCGCGGGCAAGCCCGGCTCCCACAGTTGACCGCATTCCCCTGTGGGAGCCGGGCTTGCCCGCGATGGTGGCCTCATGAACAGCAAAGGCATCAAGTTGCAAACCTTCTCACACAGCAGGGGTTTTCAGGCCGTTCGACGGCCTTTTTTTTCGCCTGGCGATTGATTAAACACTTATGCATTTGTGGAATAAACAAATGAATAAATAAGATTTATAGATATATAAATCTGCTGATAAGGTCTATCCCATCTTGGCGCCATCGCCGCACAGCGAACCGCCGACACTTGCTCAAGGAATCTCCTGCATGCTGGTCGTAACACTTGGAGGCAGTCCCAGCCAGCGTTCCCGCTCTGGGGTCTTGCTGGATAAAACTCGTCAGTGGCTGCAACAGCAGGGCGTGGAAGTGGTGAGTTACCAGGTACGGGACTTCCCGGCTGAAGACTTGCTGCACGCACGCTTCGACAGCCCCAAGGTCATTGACCTGCTGCAACAAGTCGCCAATGCCGACGGCCTGGTGATCGCCACGCCGGTGTACAAGGCGTCGTTTTCCGGGGCGTTGAAGACCCTACTGGACCTGCTGCCGGAGCGTGCGTTGGCCCATAAGGTGGTGCTGCCGATGGCGACCGGCGGCAGCATCGCCCACATGCTGGCGGTGGACTACGCCCTGAAGCCGGTGCTGTCGGCCCTCAAGGCCCAGGAATTGCTCCACGGTATTTTTGCCGAAGACAGCCAGATCGCCTATGGCGAAGGCAGCGTGCAGGCGCAGTTGGTGCCGGTACTCGAGCAACGTTTGCACGAAGCCCTGGAGCAGCTCTACAGCGCCATGGCGCGCCGGCCAAAACCGCTGGACCCTGACGTATTGAATGAACGTTTGTTGAGTGCTCGCTGGAGCATCTGAGCCTCACCCCGAAAAGCTGGAAACCCTCACCTTACTCAGCCGACAACGGCCAAGCAGGTGCAGCCAAAACCCTAATCGCACAGTTGGAGAGAGCGCCATGCGCACTGTCATCTTGCGTCGTGGTCTGGTCGCACTCTTTGCTGCGGCTGTGTCCTTCGGCGCCATTGTTCAAGCCCACGCCGCCGAGACCTTGCGGATCGGTTATCAAAAATACGGCACCCTGGTGCTGCTCAAGGCCAAGGGCACCCTGGAAAAACGCCTGGCCGCCCAAGGTGTGCAGGTGCAGTGGACCGAGTTTCCCGGTGGCCCGCAATTGCTCGAGGGCCTGAACGTCGGCTCCATCGACTTTGGCGTTACCGGGGAAACCCCACCGGTGTTCGCCCAGGCGGCTGGCGCCGATCTGCTCTATGTCGCCTACGAGCCACCCGCGCCTACCAGCGAAGCGATCCTGGTGCCCAAGGACTCGCCAATCAAATCGGTGGCCGAGCTCAAGGGTAAAAAGGTTGTGCTCAACAAAGGCTCCAACGTGCACTACCTGCTGGTGCGTGCCCTGGAAGACGCCGGCCTCAACTACACCGACGTGAAGACCGTGTTCCTGCCGCCCGCCGATGCCCGTGCCGCGTTCGAGCGTGGCAGCGTGGACGCCTGGGTGATCTGGGACCCGTACCAGGCCGCCGCCGAGAAGCAACTGCAAGCGCGCACCCTGCGAGACGGCACCGGGATTGCCGACAACCATCAGTTTTACCTGGCCACCAAGCCCTACGCCGAGCAACACCCACAAGTGATCAAGGCGTTGGTGGAAGAGGTGCGTGCGGTAGGCGAATGGTCCAAGGCCAACCCGCAGGAAGTGACTGAGCAGGTCGCCCCACTGCTCGGCCTGCCGGCAGATATCACCCTCACTTCGGTGAAACGCCAGGGCTATGGCGCGCTGTTTTTGACCCCGGAAGTGGTCGCCGCCCAGCAGAAAATCGCCGACAGCTTCTACCAACTCAAATTGATCCCCAAGCCCTTGAGCATCAAGGATGTGATCTGGACGCCACCCGCCGCGGTTGCCAAAGCGCCGTAATCTGACTTCATTCAGGAGACAACTCCATGAGCCTCAATATTTTCTGGTTCCTGCCCACCCACGGCGACGGTCATTACCTTGGCACCGCCGAAGGCGCCCGCGCTGTCGACCACGGTTACCTGCAACAAGTGGCCCAGGCTGCCGACCGCCTGGGTTTCGGCGGGGTGTTGATCCCTACGGGTCGCTCCTGCGAAGACTCGTGGTTGGTGGCAGCCTCGCTGATCCCCGTGACCCAGCGCTTGAAATTTTTGGTTGCCCTGCGCCCCGGGATCATCTCCCCGACCGTGGCCGCGCGTCAGGCCGCGACTCTGGATCGCTTGTCTGGCGGTCGTGCGCTGTTCAACCTGGTCACCGGTGGCGATCCGGAAGAACTGGCTGGCGACGGTTTGTTCTTGAGCCATGAAGAGCGCTACCAGGCGTCGGTGGAATTCACCCGCATCTGGCGCCGTGTGCTGGAAGGCGAGACCGTGGACTACGACGGCGAGCACATCAGCGTCAAAGGCGCCAAATTGCTCTACCCGCCGATTCAGCAGCCACGCCCGCCACTGTATTTCGGCGGTTCCTCCGAAGCCGCCCAGGACCTGGCGGCCGAACAGGTGGAGATGGTGCTGACCTGGGGCGAGCCGCCGGCAGCCGTCGCGGAAAAGATCGCGCAGGTACGCGCCAAAGCCGCAAAGCTGGGGCGCACGGTGCGCTTCGGTATTCGCTTGCACGTGATCGTGCGCGAAACCAACGACGAAGCCTGGAAAGCCGCCGACAAACTGATCTCCCACCTGGACGACGAGACCATCGCCCGCGCCCAGGCGTCTTTGGCGCGTTTCGATTCGGTGGGCCAGCAACGCATGGCAGCCTTGCATGGCGGTAGCCGTGACAACCTGGAAGTCAGCCCTAACCTGTGGGCCGGCGTCGGCCTGGTGCGTGGCGGCGCAGGGACGGCGCTGGTGGGCGATGGCCCAACGGTTGCGGCGCGGGTCAAGGAGTACGCGGACCTGGGTATCGATACCTTTATCTTCTCCGGTTATCCACATCTGGAAGAGTCGTATCGGGTCGCCGAGCTGTTGTTCCCGCACCTGGATATCGAACGTCCCGAGCTGCCCAAAAGCGCCGGCTACGTCAGCCCGTTCGGCGAGATGGTCGCCAACGACATCCTTCCCAAAGCTGCGTCGCAGAGCTGAGGCGCCGTTATGGACTTAGAAAAAATCAGCCATCGCGTGGCGCCCTGGGCGCTGCCGATCTTATTGCTGGCGGTGTGGCAGTTGTCGGTGTCGGCGGGTTGGTTGTCGACGCGCATTCTGCCAGCGCCGAGTGCGGTGATCGAAGCCGGGGTGAACCTGGTGGTCAGCGGCGAAATCTGGACTCACCTGGCCATCAGCGGCTGGCGCGCCGGCCTGGGCTTTGTGATCGGTGGCAGCATCGGTCTGGCCCTGGGCTTTATCACCGGCTTGTCGAAGTGGGGCGAACGCTTGCTCGACAGCTCCGTGCAGATGATCCGCAACGTGCCGCACCTGGCGCTGATTCCGCTGGTGATCCTGTGGTTCGGCATTGATGAGACCGCGAAGATTTTCCTGGTGGCCCTGGGGACCTTGTTCCCGATCTACCTGAACACTTACCACGGCATTCGCAATGTCGACCCGGCGCTGGTAGAGATGTCGCGCAGCTATGGCTTGTCCGGTTTCAGTTTGTTCTGGCAAGTGATCTTGCCGGGCGCGCTGCCGTCGATCCTGGTGGGGGTGCGCTTTGCCCTGGGCTTCATGTGGCTGACGCTGATCGTGGCAGAAACCATCTCGGCCAGTTCCGGCATCGGTTACCTGGCGATGAATGCCCGTGAATTCCTGCAAACCGACGTGGTGGTGCTGGCCATCGTCATGTACGCCATCCTCGGCAAACTGGCCGACCTGGCAGCCCGTGGGCTGGAACGTGTGTGGCTGCGCTGGCACCCGGCGTATCAAGTCAAAGGAGGTGCAGCATGACCGCTCAACAACCTCCGCGCTTGTTGAAGGGTATCCCGTTGGCGGTGCGCAAATTGCGCAAGGCCTTTGGTACCCGCGAAGTGCTCAAAGAGATCGACCTGCATATTCCCGCAGGGCAGTTCGTGGCCGTGGTCGGCCGCAGTGGTTGCGGCAAAAGTACCTTGCTGCGCCTGTTGGCGGGGCTGGACAAAGCCAGTGGCGGCGAGCTGCTGGCCGGCTCCGCGCCGCTGCACGAGGCGATTGAAGATACACGGTTGATGTTCCAGGAAGCGCGCTTGCTGCCCTGGAAAAAGATCATCGATAACGTCGGCCTGGGCCTCAAGGGCGACTGGCGCCCCAAAGCGCTGGAAGCCCTGGAAGCGGTCGGCCTGGCCGAGCGCGCCAATGAATGGCCGGCGGCGTTGTCCGGCGGCCAGAAACAGCGCGTGGCACTCGCACGGGCGTTGATCCATCAGCCGCGCCTGTTGCTGCTTGATGAGCCGCTGGGCGCACTGGATGCCCTGACCCGCATCGAGATGCAGCAACTGATCGAAAACCTGTGGCGCAAGCACGGTTTCACGGTGTTGCTGGTGACCCACGACGTCAGCGAAGCCGTGGCGATTGCCGACCGCGTGATTCTGATTGAAAACGGCGAAATCGGCCTCGACCTGACCATCGACCTGCCACGCCCACGGGCCCGTGGTTCACACCGCCTGGCCGCGCTGGAAGCCGAAGTGCTCAACCGCGTGCTGTCGCTCCCCGGTTCCCCACCGGAACCCGAACCTGTTTCACCGCTGCCGACGCAATTGCGTTGGGCTCAATAACTCACACAGGAAAAACATCATGACGATTAAAGCCATCAACGTGCGTAACCAGTTCAAAGGCACCATCAAGGAAATCGTGGTCGGCGATGTGCTGTCGGAAATTGACGTGCAGACCGCGTCCGGCATTGTCACTTCGGTGATCACCACCCGTTCGGTCAAGGAGTTGGAGCTGGTGATCGGCAGTGAAGTGATTGCTTTTGTGAAGTCCACTGAGGTGTCGATTGCCAAGTTGTGATTGGCACTGTCCTGATCGTTCCCACGCTCTGCGTGGGAATGCCGCCTGGGGCGCTCCGCGTCCCGCTGTGCCAAAGGTGACGCAGAGCGTCACGGGATGTATTCCCACGCAGAGCGTGGGAACGATCAGCGCTTGGGCAGATAGGCCGGCAAATAAAGCCCCACATACGCATCAAACACCCGCATCCCTTCCTCCGCCATGCGCGGCGTAATCAGCCCATGCTGATGCACCGAGCGCGCGTACACGCGGTCGCTCAACTCCAACGCCAGGGCAAACACATCCACGTCGCTCGGTAGCGTTGGCACTTCAAAGTGGCGATTGAACACCGCCAGCATCAAGTCGCCCAATTCCAGATCATGCTGGCGATCGGCCTGGGTCACTTCGGTCAAGCCGTGCTGGGCCAGGATCAACTGGCGTGCCGCGGCATCGTTGCTGTAGATGCTGAGCATGCGTTGTTCGACGATGTAGGACAGGTCGCGCCAATGCTTGAGTGATTCATGCTCGATGGGCGCCTGGATGGCAGCGCGAAAGGCCGCGTGAACGTCAGCGGTCAACGCCTCCAGCAACGCTGGCACACTGGCGAAAAAGTGGTACACCGATGACGGTGGAATCTGTGCCCGTTCGGCCACGCTGTAGATCGACAAACTGGCCACACCTTCGGCGGCCAGCAAGGTGCGGGCGGCGTCGAGGATCGCATCGATCCGGGCCTGGCTGCGGGCGCGGGGTTTGCGAACAGTGGCGGGGCGGGTGGTCATGGATGTCTCCTACAAGGCAGCGGGCATTGTATGAGCAGGAAGGTTGTGTTGTCTGCCAGGCCGCTATCGCAGGCAAGCCAGCTCCCACATTTGACCGAGTTCAAGCCTTGAAATGCGATCCACTGTGGGAGCTGGCTTGCCTGCGATGAGGCAAACCCGGTTTCCCAAAATAAACCCATAAAAAAACGCCGCGGACCAAAGCCAGCGGCGTTCCTTCGACAGCTACCACCGCTTACACGGTATGCAGGTACCAGTTGTACTCAAGGTCGGAGATGGAGTGTTCAAACTCCTCCAGCTCACTTTCCTTACAGGCGACGAAGATATCGATGTATTTAGGATCGATGTACTTGGCCATTACCTCGCTGTCGTCCAACTCGCGCAAGGCATCGCGCAGGTTGTTCGGCAGGCTCTGCTCGTTCTGCTCGTAGCTGTTGCCTTCCACCGGAGCGTTCGGCTCGATCTTGTTGGTCAGGCCGTGGTGCACGCCCGCCAGTACCGAGGCCATCAGCAGGTAAGGGTTGGCATCGGCGCCAGCCACGCGGTGTTCGATACGCACGGCATCGGACGAGCCGGTGGGTACGCGAATCGCCACGGTGCGGTTATCCAGGCCCCAGCACGGCGAGTTCGGCACGTAGAACTGTGCGCCGAAACGACGGTAGGAGTTGACGTTGGGGCACAGAAACGCCATTTGGGCGGGTAGGGTCTCCAGCACACCGCCGATCGCGTGACGCAATGCGGCGTTCTGCTCGGGATCCTCGCTGGCAAAGATGTTCTTGCCGTCCTTGTCCAGAATGGAGATGTGTACGTGCAGCCCGTTGCCTGCCTGGCCTGGGTAAGGCTTGGCCATGAAGGTGGTGTCCATCTCATGGTCGTAGGCGATGTTCTTGATCAGGCGTTTGAGCAGTACCGCGTAGTCGCAGGCCTTGATCGGGTCGGCGACGTGGTGCAGGTTCACTTCGAACTGCGCCGGGGCACTTTCCTTGACGATGGCGTCCGCCGGGATGCCTTGCTCCTTGGCACCTTCCAGAATGTCCTGGAGGCAGTCGACGTATTCGTCGAGGTCGTCGATCAGGTAGACCTGTGTCGAGTGCGGGCGTTTGCCGGAGATCGGCGAGCGGGGCGGTTGCGGGCGGCCGTTCACGTTCTCCTGGTCGATCAGGTAGAACTCAAGCTCGAAGGCGGCGCAGATGGTCAGACCGAGGTCGTCAAACTTGGTAACAACTTGGCGGAGCACTTCGCGCGGATCGGCGAAGAAAGGTTCACCTTCGAGTTCGTGCATGGTCATCAGCAGTTGCGCGGTAGGGCGCTTTTGCCAGGGTTCATTGCACAGGGTGTCGGGGATTGGATAACAGATTCGGTCAGCATCACCGATGTCCAGGCCCAGGCCGGTGCTTTCCACCGTAGAGCCGTTGATATCCAGGGCAAATAAAGAGGCAGGCAGGTTAATGCCCTTCTCGTAAACCTTGTGGAGGCTGGTGCGTTCGATGCGCTTACCGCGCACCACACCATTCATATCCGCAATTAGAAGGTCTACGTACAGAACCTCAGGATGATCCTTAAGGAACGCGTTCGCTTCGTTAAGCTGAACGGCACGCGGGGGTACCGACATGATGCAACACCTTTGTTGTTAAAAATATCAATCATTGATCTTTTCTGGTTTCAGTCAACCCGAACGGCCTGCCGAAGTCAAGCGAGGCATTTTTTGCCCTAAAAAAGCGCCACGAAGCCTTTTTTGCGGGGTTTTGGGGCGATTTTTTGGGTTTGAGGGGCTTGGGACCTGCAGGCTTGAGCGGGCCGTGTAGGATTTTTTACGGGGGTGTTGTGTAAAAAAATGAACAAGGCTAAGCTCGATTCAAACCCATAACAGCAATAATACCGGGGTGCTTCATGTTTCACCTGCCGCCAATCGGCGTCTGCGCCTGCTCCAGCCAGGCTTTGTCCGCAGCTCGTTCGCCCCGTGTGAATGCCCAGGCACCGGCCAATATTCTTGACGGCCCGGCCGATCTCCTTTTTGCCATCTCCTACGCCACTGACCTGCCCTCATCCGCTGTGCCGATCGTGATTCTGCACAACTTTGGCCTGAGGAATGCAACCCATGGGCAAATGGCAGGTAAGCTCCTACCCTGAATGAAAAAACGACGCGGATGCTGCGTCAACCAACGCCTGGCCTTTAATGGATGCCAGGAAACCCAGCCCAGAGGCATTTATGAGTAACAACCTCGACCAGCTCACCGATTGGTTGAAAGACCACAAGATCACAGAAGTCGAATGCATGATTGGCGACCTCACCGGTATTACCCGGGGCAAGATCTCGCCGACCAACAAGTTCATTGCCGAAAAAGGCATGCGCCTGCCCGAAAGCGTTCTGTTGCAGACCGTGACCGGCGACTATGTCGAAGACGACATCTATTACGAATTGCTCGACCCGGCCGACATCGACATGATCTGCCGCCCCGACCAGAACGCGGTATTTCTGGTGCCGTGGGCCATCGAGCCGACCGCCCAGGTGATCCACGACACCTACGACAAGCAAGGCAACCCGATCGAGCTGTCGCCGCGCAACGTGCTCAAGAAAGTCCTCAAGCTCTATTCCGACCGCGGCTGGCAGCCCATCGTGGCGCCGGAGATGGAGTTCTACCTGACCAAGCGCTGCGAAGACCCGGACTTCCCGCTGCAACCGCCGATTGGCCGCTCCGGTCGCCCGGAAACCGGTCGCCAGTCCTTCTCTATAGAAGCGGCCAACGAATTCGACCCGCTGTTCGAAGACGTCTACGACTGGTGCGAACTGCAGGAACTGGACCTCGACACCCTGATCCACGAGGACGGCACCGCGCAGATGGAAATCAACTTCCGTCACGGCGATGCCTTGTCCCTGGCCGACCAGATCCTGGTGTTCAAGCGCACCATGCGCGAAGCCGCGCTCAAGCACGACGTGGCCGCCACCTTCATGGCCAAGCCCATGACCGGCGAGCCCGGCAGCGCGATGCACCTGCACCAGAGCATCATCGACATCGCCACCGGCAAGAACGTCTTCTCCAATGAAGACGGGACCATGAGCCAACTGTTCCTCAACCACATTGGCGGCCTGCAGAAATTCATCCCTGAATTGCTGCCTTTATTCGCCCCCAACGTGAACTCGTTCCGCCGCTTCCTGCCCGATACCTCGGCGCCGGTGAACGTGGAATGGGGCGAAGAAAACCGCACTGTCGGCCTGCGCGTCCCGGATGCCGGCCCGCAGAACCGCCGCGTGGAAAACCGCCTGCCGGGCGCCGACGCCAACCCGTACCTGGCGATTGCCGCCAGCCTGTTGTGCGGCTACATCGGCATGGTCGAAGGCCATAACCCGAGCGCGCCGGTGGTGGGCCGTGGTTACGAGCGACGCAACCTGCGTCTGCCGTTGACCATCGAAGACGCCCTGGAACGCATGGAAAACAGCAAGACCATCGAGAAATACCTGGGGCAAAAATTCATCACAGGCTACGTCGCGGTCAAGCGGGCCGAGCATGAAAACTTCAAGCGCGTGATCAGTTCGTGGGAGCGGGAATTCCTGCTCTTCGCCGTCTGATGCGCCGGGCGCGCCCTTCAAACGGCGCGCCCTTCACTGAAAAGTCTAGGAGATCGGTATGTCCAGCAACAACCCGCAAACCCGTGAATGGCAAGCCTTGAGCAATGATCACCATCTGGCGCCGTTCAGCGACTTCAAGCAATTGAAAGAGAAAGGCCCAAGGATCATCACCAAAGCCCGCGGCGTTTACCTGTGGGACAGCGAAGGCAACAAGATCCTCGACGGTATGGCCGGCCTGTGGTGTGTGGCGATCGGTTACGGTCGCGATGAACTGGCCGATGCCGCCGCCAAGCAAATGAAAGAACTGCCGTACTACAACCTGTTCTTCCAGACCGCACACCCGCCGGTATTGGAGTTGGCCAAGGTCATTTCCGATGTCGCGCCGGCCGGCATGAACCACGTGTTCTTCACCGGCTCTGGCTCCGAAGGCAACGACACCATGTTGCGCATGGTCCGCCACTACTGGGCGATCAAGGGCCAGCCCAACAAGAAAACCATCATTGCCCGCAAGAATGGCTACCACGGCTCTACCGTGGCCGGCGCCAGTCTGGGCGGCATGACCTATATGCACGAGCAGGGCGACTTGCCGATCCCGGGCATTACCCACATCGCCCAGCCGTACTGGTTTGGCGAAGGCGGCGACATGAGCCCCGAGGAATTCGGTGTGTGGGCCGCCAACCAGTTGGAAGAGAAAATCCTGGAGCTGGGCGTGGACAACGTCGGCGCCTTTATTGCCGAGCCGATCCAGGGCGCCGGTGGCGTAATTGTGCCGCCTGCCACGTACTGGCCGCGCATCAAGGAAATCCTCGCCAAGTACGACATTCTGTTTGTCGCCGACGAAGTGATCTGCGGTTTCGGCCGTACCGGTGAGTGGTTCGGTAGCGATTTCTACGACCTCAAGCCACACATGATGACCATCGCCAAGGGCCTGACCTCGGGCTACGTGCCCATGGGCGGCCTGATCGTGCGCGACGAAGTGGTGGCGGTGCTCAACGAAGGGGGCGATTTCAACCACGGCTTTACCTACTCCGGTCACCCGGTCGCTGCGGCTGTGGCCCTGGAAAACATCCGCATCCTGCGCGATGAAAAAATCGTTAACCGTGTGCACGAAGAAACGGCACCGTATTTGCAGAAACGTCTGAGGGAACTGGGCGATCATCCGCTGGTGGGTGAAGTACGCGGCGTCGGCATGCTCGGGGCGATCGAGCTGGTGCAGGACAAGGCGACGCGCAAGCGTCACGAAGGCAAAGGCGCCGGCATGATCTGCCGAACCTTCTGCTTCGAGAATGGCCTGATCATGCGCGCCGTGGGCGACACCATGATCATTTCGCCGCCGCTGGTCATCAGCAAGGCTGAAATCGACGAGCTGGTAACCAAGGCCCGCCATTGCCTGGACCTGACTTTGGCTGCCTTGCAGGGCTAAGTGCTAGGCTCAGTGCGCGGTGCATTGGGCAGTTAAAAATGCAGGGGCTTTGGTTGAAAGCCGGCCCCTGAACTTGCCAGACTGTCGCCCTGTTTTGTTGCCCTTCGGTTGGGCCGTAAAACATACAACGCTTGTGGCCCAAAAAAGAAAAAATTGGAGCATCACCAAATGAAGGCATTAGGTTTGAAGAACGCTGGCAAGACCCTCCTCGCCTTGTCCCTGATGGGCGCAATGGCGGGCGCGGCCCAGGCAGACAGCAAAGTGCTGCACGTCTACAACTGGTCCGACTACATTGCACCGGACACCATCGCCAACTTTGAAAAAGAGTCGGGCATCAAAGTGGTGTACGACGTTTTTGACAGCAACGAAACCCTGGAAGCCAAGTTGCTGGCGGGCAAGTCCGGCTACGACATCGTCGTGCCGTCGAACAGCTTCCTCGCCAAGCAGATCAAGGCAGGTGTCTACCAGGAGCTGGACAAGTCCAAGCTGTCCAACTACGACAACCTGAACAAATCCCTGCTCAAGGCCGTATCGGTCAGCGACCCGGACAACAAGCACGCCTTCCCGTACATGTGGGGCTCGATGGGCATCGGCTACAACCCGGAGAAGGTCAAGGCCGCACTGGGCGTGGACAAGATCGACTCGTGGGACGTACTGATGAAGCCGGAAAACATCGCCAAGCTGAAAAGCTGCGGCGTGAGCTTCCTCGATTCGCCAACCGAAATGCTGCCGGTAGCGCTGCATTACCTGGGCCTGCCGACCGACACTACAAAGAAGGCTGATCTGAAACAGGCCGAAGACCTGTTCATGAAAATCCGTCCTTCGATCGGCTACTTCCACTCGTCCAAGTACATCTCCGACCTGGCCAACGGCAACATCTGCGTGGCTGTGGGCTACTCGGGTGACATCGAACAGGCCAAAACCCGCGCGGCTGAAGCCGGTGGCAAGGTCAAGATCGCCTATGACATTCCCAAGGAAGGTGCTGGCAGCTTCTTCGACATGGTCGCCATTCCCAAGGATGCCGAAAACGTCGACGCTGCCTACGCATTCATGAACTACCTGCTCAAGCCAGACGTCATGGCCGCGATCACCAACAGTGTGCGTTTCCCGAACGGTAACGAGAAAGCCACCGCCCTGGTCGATAAAGACATCACCAGCGACCCGGGTATTTATCCGTCGGCCGAAGTGCAATCCAAGCTCTACGCCATTGCCGACATGCCGGCGGCAACTCAGCGTGAAATGACCCGTAGCTGGACCAAAATCAAATCCGGTAAATAACGCACAAACCTGTAGGAGCGAGCTTGCTCGCGAAAATCGTCAACGATAACGCAGCGCCTCTGGTCGCCCGCGTTGCCTGTGAGTTCTTCGCGAGCAAGCTCGCTCCTACAAACAGCGGCAACCGTACAGAAAATAAATGACAGAAAGTTTTGCCGGATCGGTTTATCGACGGTAAGTTGCGCGCCGGTTTTGTTGCCGGGCAACAACTTCAAGGCCCCAACTATTAAGAGGACCTCCACTTGCCAATTTCTTTATTTCGCAAAGCCATGCTGGTGGGTGCAGGTATCACGCTGGCTGCCAGCGTACAGGCCGCACCGACGGTGCATATTTATAACTGGTCGGACTACATCGGCCCCGACACCCTGGCCAACTTCGAAAAGGCCAGCGGTATCAAGCCTGTGTATGACGTGTTTGACTCCAACGAAACCCTGGAAGGCAAGTTGCTCGCCGGGCGTACCGGCTACGACGTCGTGGTGCCGTCCAACCATTTCCTGGGCAAGCAGATCAAGGCTGGCGCGTTCCAGAAGCTCGACAAGTCACTGCTGACCCACTACGCCAACCTCGACCCGGTACTGCTCAAACGCCTGGAAAAGAACGACCCGGGCAACCAATACGCCGTGCCGTACCTGTGGGGCACCAACGGCATTGGCTACAACGTCGACAAGGTCAAGCAAGTGCTGGGTGTCGACAAGATCGACTCCTGGGCGGTGTTGTTCGAACCGGAAAACATGAAGAAGCTGGCCACTTGCGGCGTGTCGTTCATGGACTCGGCCGATGAAATGCTGCCGGCAGTACTCAACTACATGGGCCTGGACCCCAACAGCACCAACCCGGCCGACTACAAGAAAGCCGAGGAAAAATTGCTGAAAGTGCGGCCCTACGTGACCTACTTCCATTCCTCCAAATACATCTCGGACCTGGCCAACGGCAACATCTGCGTGGCGGCCGGTTTCTCCGGCGATGTGTTCCAGGCCAAGGCTCGCGCAGCAGAGGCGGGCAAAGGCGTGAACATCGCCTACACGATTCCAAAAGAAGGCGGCAACCTGTGGTTCGACGTGCTGGCGATTCCCAAGGATGCCAGCAACGTCAAGGAAGCCCACGCCTTCATCAACTATTTGCTGCAGCCTGAGGTGATCGCTCAGGTCAGCGATCAAGTCGGTTACGCCAACCCTAACCCAGGGGCGGACAAACTGATGGAGCAATCGATACGCACTGACGCAGCGGTTTACCCACCGCAGGCGGTTCTCGAGCGGACATTCGTCAACTTTGAGCTACCCCCGAAAGTGCAGCGTTTAATGACCCGTAGCTGGACCAAGGTCAAGACGGGCAAGTAAGGCTCAAACTATCCAAGGCTGGCCCGCATTGGGCCGGCTGCACAGTTTTTTTTGGGAGTTTCGTAAATGGCAGTTGCCTCCGGCGCCTATAAGAAAGCCCTCGAGGGCGACCAAACACCGAAAAAGGTGCTGGTCAAAATCGACCGGGTCACGAAGAAGTTCGACGAGACGATTGCCGTGGACGATGTGTCCCTGGAAATCAAGAAAGGCGAGATCTTCGCCTTGCTCGGTGGTTCGGGTTCGGGCAAATCCACCTTGCTGCGCATGCTGGCAGGTTTCGAGCGCCCAACCGAAGGTCGCATCTACCTCGACGGTGTGGACATCACCGACATGCCGCCCTACGAGCGGCCGATCAACATGATGTTCCAGTCCTACGCCTTGTTCCCGCACATGACCGTGGCGCAGAACATCGCCTTCGGCCTGCAACAGGACAAGATCCCCAAGGCTGAAGTCGACGCACGCGTGGCCGAGATGCTCAAGCTGGTGCAGATGAGCCAGTACGCCAAGCGCAAGCCGCACCAGTTGTCCGGCGGCCAGCGCCAGCGTGTGGCGTTGGCTCGTTCCTTGGCCAAGCGCCCGAAACTGCTGCTGCTCGATGAGCCAATGGGCGCGCTGGACAAGAAGCTGCGCTCGCAGATGCAGCTTGAGTTGGTGGAGATCATCGAGCGCGTTGGGGTGACCTGCGTGATGGTGACCCACGACCAGGAAGAGGCCATGACCATGGCCGAACGCATCGCGATCATGCACCTGGGCTGGATCGCCCAGATCGGCAGCCCCATCGATATCTACGAAACCCCCACCAGCCGCCTGGTGTGCGAGTTCATTGGCAACGTCAACATCTTCGACACCCAAGTGGTGGACGACGCTGAAGGCCACGCGGTGCTCAAGTGCCCGGACCTGGACCGCGACATCTACGTGGGCTACGGCATCGCCACCTCGGTGGAAGACAAGTCGGTGACCTACGCCATTCGCCCGGAAAAGCTGCTGGTGACCACCGAAATGCCAACCTGCGAGCACAACTGGTCCAGCGGCAAGGTGCACGACATCGCCTACCTGGGCGGCCACTCGGTGTTCTACGTGGAGCTGCCGAGCGGCAAGCTGGTGCAGTCCTTCGTCGCCAACGCCGAACGCCGTGGCCAGCGCCCAACCTGGGGTGACCAGGTGTATGTGTGGTGGGAAGACGATAGCGGCGTGGTACTTCGCTCATGAACATGAAGAAATTCAAGCGGCGCTTGGATCGCATCGTGCCCAATGGCAAGCAGGTGGTCATCGGGATTCCCTTCCTCTGGCTGTTCCTGTTTTTCGCACTGCCGTTTTTCATCGTGCTGAAAATCAGCTTTGCCGAAGCCGATGTGGCGATCCCGCCCTATACCGAGATCTATACCTACGTTGAGCAAAAGCTGGAGGTGGTGCTGAACCTGGCCAACTACAGCTTGCTGGCGGGCGACGAGTTGTACATCGCCGCCTACCTGGGCTCGCTGAAGATGGCGTTTTTCAGCACGCTGCTGTGCCTGCTGATCGGCTACCCGATGGCCTACGCCATCGCCACCGCGCGCAAAGAGATGCAGACCGTGCTGGTGCTGCTGATCATGATGCCCACCTGGACCGCGATCCTGATCCGGGTGTATGCGTGGATGGGCATCCTCAGCAACAACGGCCTGCTCAATGGCTTCCTGATGTCCATGGGCTTGATCAACGAGCCGCTGCAGATCCTCAACACCAACATCGCGGTGTACATCGGCGTGGTCTATTCGTACCTGCCGTTCATGATCCTGCCGCTGTACGCCAACCTGGTGAAGCACGACCAGAGCCTGCTGGAAGCCGCCTCCGACCTGGGGTCGAGCACCTTCAACAGCTTCTGGAAAATCACCGTGCCGCTGTCCAAGAACGGCATCATCGCCGGTTGCATGCTGGTGTTTATCCCGGTGGTGGGCGAGTTCGTGATTCCTGAACTGCTCGGCGGCCCGGAAACCCTGATGATCGGTAAGGTGTTGTGGCAAGAGTTCTTCAACAACCGTGACTGGCCGGTGGCGTCTGCCCTGGCGGTGGTGATGCTGGCGATCCTGATCGTGCCGATCATCCTGTTCAACCGCAGCCAAGCCAAAGAGTTGGAGGGCAAGATATGAAACGCTTTCGTTTCTCCAGCTTCATGCTGGTCGCAGGCTTGTTGTTCATCTACCTGCCAATGTTGATCCTGGTGATCTACTCGTTCAACGAATCCAAGCTGGTAACAGTGTGGGGCGGTTGGTCGATCAAGTGGTACGTGGGCCTGTTGGACAACACCCAGTTGATGGGCTCGGTGGCCCGCTCCCTGGAAATCGCCTGCTACACGGCGGTGGCGGCGGTGGCGTTGGGTACCCTGGCAGCCTTCGTGCTGACGCGCATCAGCCAGTTCAAGGGCCGCACGCTGTTCGGTGGCCTGGTGACGGCGCCGTTGGTGATGCCCGAAGTGATCACCGGTCTGTCGCTGTTGCTGCTGTTCGTGGCCATGGCGCAGATGATCGGCTGGCCCCAGGAGCGTGGCATCGTCACCATCTGGATCGCCCACACCACCTTCTGTGCGGCGTATGTGGCGGTGGTGGTGTCGGCGCGCTTGCGTGAGCTGGACCTGTCGATCGAAGAAGCGGCGATGGACTTGGGCGCACGGCCGTGGAAGGTGTTCTTCCTGATCACCATCCCGATGATCGCGCCGTCGCTGGCTGCGGGCGGGATGATGTCCTTCGCACTGTCCCTGGATGACCTGGTACTCGCCAGCTTCGTGTCGGGCCCCGGTTCCACCACCTTGCCGATGGAAGTGTTCTCGGCGGTGCGCCTTGGGGTTAAGCCCGAGATCAACGCCGTGGCGAGCCTGATTCTGTTGGCGGTGTCGCTGGTGACCTTCCTGGTGTGGTTCTTCAGCCGTCGGGCCGAAGAGCATCGCAAGAAGGCCATCCAGCAGGCGATTGAAGAGGCTGCGGCGGATGGCTGGCAACAGCCGGACAAGCGCCGGGCGCCAGCACCGGTCTAACTGCCGGAACAGGGTGAAAATGTGGGAGCTGGCTTGCCTGCGATTGCGGTGTATCAGTCACTTATAAGATGCTGACCCACCGCCATCGCAGGCAAGCCAGCTCCCACAGTAGTTTTGCGGTGCTTATAAAATCGGGTTTCAGTCAGCCCACGGCGATGTGCGGATCACCTGCACAAAATTCATCGGCTTGAACCCAGGCTCCTGGTCCACCAGCACATCGGTCTTCACGTTGCCAAACGTGGTCTGCGGGCGATGGCGCAAGCCGTCGGCGAACGCGCAGATGATGCACTCCTTGAACCCTTCACCCCGTGGATGCGCATGCACCACCGCTTCGCGCTGCACGCTGCTGAAGGCGGCGTAGTCCATGCCCAGCACGTCCATCTCCACACCAGCGGTCACCAACGCCACCGTGGGGCGCAGGTGTTTCGGCACGCCCGGCGTGGTGTGCAGGGCGATGGACAACCACACTTGTTCAATATCGTCATCGCTCAACCCATAAGGCTTGAGGAACGCGGCGGCGGCGTTGGCGCCGTCCACTTCGAAACGCTCGTCGTCACTGCGGTGGCCTTCCACCAGGCCCAGGTCATGGAACATCGCGCCGACGTAGAGCAACTCCGGGTTGTAGGCCAACTGCTTGCGCTCACCGCTCAAGGCGCCGAACAGGAAGACCCGACGCGAATGGTGGTAGAGCAGGTCGGACTCGACGTCGCGGATGTATTCGGTGGTGGCCCGGGCCAAGGCGCTGTCAGGAATCTGGATACCGGCTATGGTGGTGCTCATGGTGGATCTCCTCTGGAAAGATTCCAGTCTGGTCCCATGACCCAGGAGCGGCTATCGCCACAGGGAGGCGATCCCGGCCAATGTGCCACCACATCGTGCCAAGCCTGTAAGCGATCCCCTGTGGGAGCTGGATTGCCTGCGATAGCATCACCTCGGTGTACCTGAGGTACCGAGGCGTCTGCATCGCAGGCAAGCCAGCTCCCACAAGGGATTGGTGTTTATTCAGTGGAAAAAGGTGTTTGTGAGTATGGGCAAAACCGTCGCCATCCTGATCTTTCCTGGTGTTCAGTCGCTGGACGTGACCGGGCCGATGGATGTGTTCTGCGAGGCCAACCGCTTCCTGGCGCCCGAGGCTCACTATCGGCTGGAAGTGCTCGGCTTCGGCCACGGCGCCATGGCGGCCTCCAACGGTTTGTCATTGCAGGCGCACAAGCACTACAGCGAAGCTCGGCAACCCTACGACCTGCTGCTGGTCGCCGGTGGCCCGCAGTTACCCTTCGACGATTTCGGCCCCGAGTTTGACGCCTGGCTGCGCACTGCCGCCGCTAAGGCACAGCGCTTCGGCTCGATCTGCAACGGCGCCTTTATGCTGGCCCGTGCGGGCCTGCTGGACGGTAAGACCGTCACTACCCACTGGAACGACGCCGCCAGCCTGGCGCGCCTGTGCCCCTCTGCCCAGGTCGAAGCCGACCGTCTCTATGTGCAGGATGGCAAGCTCTACACCTCCGCCGGGGTCACGGCAGGTATCGACCTGTCGTTGTATCTGCTGGCCCAGGATCACGGCCCGGAAGTCGCCCTGAGCGTGGCCAAGCGCCTGGTGGTGTTCACCCAGCGCTCGGGCGGGCAATCGCAGTTCAGCCCGTTCCTAACCCCCCATGCCGAAACCACCTCGGCGGTGGCGCTGGTGCAGCTGTACGTGTTGGCCAACCTGACGGGAGACCTGACCATTGCCGACCTGGCCAAGGCGGCCAATATGAGTGCACGTAATTTCTCCCGGGTGTTTGCCCGTGAAGCGCGGATTACGCCGGCGGAGTTTGTCGAGAGGGCGCGTGTGGATGCGGCGCGGGTGATGCTTGAAAGCAGCCATGCACCGCTTAAAACCGTGGCCTATCAATGTGGCTTTCGCGACGCCCAGCACATGCGCAGTGTGTTCAACCGCCGGCTGGGCGTCACGCCGCAACAGTTCAGGCTTAACTTTGCGGCGCCGGTTTGAGCGATGATCGTTCCCACGCTCTGCGTGGTAACGCCTCTTGGGACGCTCTGCGTCCCCGCTTTTAAGGGCGGACGCGGAGCGTCTACGGCTGCATTCCCACGCGGAGCGTGGGAACGATCATCGGGCGGGCAGCAGTTTCAAGGTGCCGCGGGTATTGGCCGTCACTTCCTCATCACTGAAGTGCGCCTGCTCGTACCTTCCCTCGATATAGCTCTGCGCCTGGTCGCCATAGTGCGTATCAAACGGCACACCGCTTTGCCCCACCGGGTTGATGGTGAGGGCGTGGGTCGGGTCGGCGAAGTCGATCAGGCGCCGTGTCGACGGGCCGTAGGTCACCGGCCACGGTGCCGGGCCAATCAGCGCGGTCTGGTTGTTCGGAACCTCATGGCTGCCCGGCGCCGGGAACGGGCCGACGTTGAAAATTTTATCCAGCGGCTTTTGCAGGCCCAGCGGGTGGCCGTGGGTCAGGGTGTGCGCCTTGCCCCACTGCCATTGCGCCGGGTCATCGCCGAACGTCGCCTTGAGGTGGGCCAGGCTGTTGTCCCAGGCGAGCTTGACGGTATCGGCGCGGTTGCCGTTCCACCAGGGCGAGTCTGCCGATGCGGCCAGGCGGGGCAATGCGGCGTCGATCACGCGGGTGCCGAGCAAGGTCTTGAACAAGGCATCGCCGAGTTTGGGGTGAAAGGTCGCGTCGCTGAGGTTGAACAGCAACTGGTTGAACAGCGTGGCGCTGGTGGAGTCCAGCGGGTAGTCACCCTTCCAGTTGGCAAGCTGTTCCACCAATTTGAGTTGCGCCGGGTCCTTGACCACCTCGCGCAGCACCGGCAACAGCGGCGCCAGCAGGCGCGTGCCGTAGGCGGTGGTGGTGCCCAGTTGCAGGGCCTGGCTGTTGGTCACATCCCACTTCACGCTTTTGTCGCTCAACTGCACGTTCAACTGCTGGCCACGATCCGCCAGGTTGTAATAGCCGGGGATCGGCATGCCGGTGGGCGATGCTGGCTGGGCATTGGCGGACACCACATAGCCGCGCGGCGGGTTTTCTTCCTGGGGGTTGGCACTGAAGGGGTAGAAACCCAGCTTGTCGGCCTGGGCGGTACTGCCGTCGAGGATGAACGCCGGGTTGACGCCGGCCGGGCGGATCGGCAACTGCGCCGCCGCCCACCAGCCGATATCGCCCTTGGCGTTCGCCCACACGATGTTCAGGCCCGGCGCCGAGACCTTCGCGGCCGCGGCACGCGCCTTGGCCAGGGTATCGGCACGGTTGAGCTGATAGAAACCATCGAGGATCGGGTTTTCGCTGTCGAGGAACGCCCACCACATGGCAATCGGTGTGCTGCCGGCGTTCTCACCGAGCACATCGTTGATGATCGGGCCGTGGGGCGAGCGGCGCAGGGTGAGGGTCACCGGCGCCTGGCCCTTGACCTGGATCTGCTGCTCGCTGCTGCTCATGTCCACCCATTGGTCGTGATACCAGACCTGGTTGGGGTTGTTTGGGTTGACCTTCTCGGCGACCAGGTCGAGGTCGTCGTTCTGGAACATGGTCAGGCTCCAGCCGAAGTCCAGGTTGTGCCCCAGGAACGCCACCGGTACCAGCGCGTTGTGGTAGCCGTATAGCTCGAAGCCTGGCGCCGACAGTTGCGCCTCGTACCAGACCGAAGGCACCGAAAAACGGATATGAGGGTCACCCGCCAGCAACGGCTTGCCACTTTGGGTATGGCTGCCGCTGACGGCCCAGGCATTGCTGCCTTCGAACTGCGGCAGGCCGTTGTCGGCCAGGGCCTGTTCGCTCAGGGCGGCGATGGCGCCAAGGGTCTGCCAATCGCTGGCCGCCAGGTTGAGTGCGCCCTTGGGTTGCCAGTCGAGATCGAAGACCTTCAAGTAGTCGCTGCCCAGCCGGTCACGCACATAGGTCAGCACCGGCTCGGTGCGAAAGGCCGCGGCAAAGCTGTAGGCCATGTACCCGGCGACGCTGATGCTGTCTTCGGCGGTAAACGGGCGCTTGGCGATGCCCAGCACATCGAACTCCATGGGGCTGGCGTGGCTGTCCTGATACTGATTGATCCCGTCCAGGTAGGCTTGCAGGGCCTTGGACGAGGCTGAGCCAGGGTCCATATGCTCCACATAGCTTAAGGCACGCTCGCGGATGCGCAGGCTGCGAAAGAGCTTATCGGTGTCCAGCAGCTTGGGCCCCAGCACCTCGGCCAGTTCGCCACGGGCCAGGCGCCGCATGATCTCCATCTGGAACAGGCGGTCCTGGGCGTGCACATAGCCCAGGGCGCGGTACAGGTCGGCTTCGTTCTCGGCGCGGATATGCGGTACGCCACGGTCGTCGTAACGCACCGTGACCGAGCCTTGCAGGTGCGCCAGCGTCACCGTGCCCTGGCGCGTAGGTTGTTTGCTGTAGACGTACCAACCGGCGCCCAGGGCGACCAGCACAATCAGCACCGCAAAAACCTGCAAGACGCGCTTCATGAACATTCCTTACCAAAGTGGACGGGCTACAGATCCTTAGGCCACGAACAATAGCAGCCTACCGCGAGGGTGTGAGTGGCATTCACGTCGCGTCCGGTTCCAAGGGCCTTGAGAATTGGCTCGATAAAACTGTTGCTGGCGTTGCAGGTCAGGCCTTCGCTATAGGGGCCGAAATACGCCAGCTTGCCGGTGCGGTCCCAAATGCCCACGGCCGGGCTGGCGGGTATCTGGTCGGCGCCGGGCAGGGTATCAAGGACTTTCAGGTGGCGCAGGTTCTCGGGCAACTGGCCGTGGCTGCCGGGTTTTTGCAGGGCATAGAACTCCACGCCCTGGGGCGCGTACTGCTCGATCAACTCGCCCAGGTGTTGCTGGTTACCGACATTGCACGGGCAGGCCGGGTCCCAGAAGTGCACCAGACGAATCGGGCCAGGGCCGCTGAGGGCGGCAGGCAGTTGCAGCGCATCGCCGGAAAATACCGCCGTGTGTTCGCTGAAGGCGCGCAGGTAGCGGCCCTGGAACCAGTCATACGCAGCCCACAGCACCCCCGCGCAGATAACCAGGATCAGGCTGGCGAACAGGGCATTACGGTAGGGCGGTCGCATTGGATGTATCCTCGCAGGTCGCGTAGCTTGCCATGCTTGTCCTGACAGATGAATATCGCAGCTCGATATTCATCTTCACCGCAAGTCTGGAAGCCTTTATGCCCGTCACCTTTGACCCTGATCATCTGCGCGAAAGCTTGCGCCCCCTGGTGGATGCGCAGCCGCTGTCAGCCGAGGCGAGGGTTTACCAGCGTTTCTACGGGCTCGACCTGGCCGCACGCCAGGTGCCGGCGGTGAGCCGCCTGGGGCGTTTTGAGGTGGATGGGTTTGAGGTGGTGGCCCAGGTCTGGTGGCCGCCGGCGCCGGTGGCGACGATGTTCCTGTTTCACGGTTTCTACGATCACATGGGGCTGTATCGCCATGTGGTGGATTGGGCGCTGGACCAGGGCTTCGTGGTGATCGCCTGCGACCTGCCGGGCCATGGCTTGTCCAGCGGCGTGCGCGCCAGCATCGATGACTTTGCGGTGTACCAGAGCGTGGTGCAGGCGTTGTTCGTCGAGGCCAAGGCTTTGCAATTGCCGCAACCCTGGCACCTGTTCGGGCAAAGCACCGGCGGCGCCATCGTGGTGGACCACCTGCTCAACCACGGCGCCCAAAGCCCGGCCCAGGGCAAGACCTTCCTGCTGTCGCCGTTGGTGCGGCCGCGTGCCTGGGGTTGGTCGCAGGTCAGCTATTACCTGCTGCGCCCCTTCGTCAAAGGCATCGCCCGGCGTTTCAGCGATAACTCCAACGACCCGGCGTTCAAGCCGTTCCTGGAAGCCGACCCGCTACAGCCTCGCCAACTGCCTACCGCCTGGGTGGGGTCGCTGGCGCGCTGGATCAAACGCATCGAAGCCGCACCCCGCAGCCCCCGGCGCCCGGTGATCGTGCAGGGTGAGGAAGATATGACGGTGGACTGGCAGCACAATCTGCAGGTGTTGCGGGGTAAGTTCGATCAGCCTGAGGTGTTGATGCTCAAGCAGGGTCGGCATCACTTGGCCAATGAAATTCCGCAGATTCGCTATGAGTACTTCAGTTTTCTCACAAGCCACCTGAAATAACGCAATCCAAATGTGGGAGCTGGCTTGCCTGCGATAGCGGTGTAACTGACAGATCGCAATCGCAGGCAAGCCAGCTCCCACAGGGTTTACTGCGTCAGGCTTGAGGTGCTCTGGCCAACGGCAAGCCCTGCGCGAATGGCGGCAAGGGCAGCCTGGTAATACGCCTTGCCCTCCGGCGACTCGGCAAAGGTGGCGAACTCTTCCAGCTCCGGGTCGGACAAATCCCGATAGACATACAGCAAGGTATTGTTCAAATCCTTGTCGATCTGCTGCATCAGCCGCTCGCGCTGGCCATTCAACATGCCTTGTGCCTGGCCACCGCCTAGCAAGCCGGGGATCATCTGGCTCAAGCTGTCGGCCGCCACGCCCGCAATCGCCAGGCTGACCTCGGCACCGGCCTCGCGGGCAGGCAGGGCCTGGGCCAGGTGGCCGATGATCAGGCTGCGGGTGGCATCGGCTTCGAGTTTGGGCAGGCCCTGGGCGTTTTTCGCCAATTGGTCGCGGCGCGTGGCCAGCAACTCGGCGGCGACAATCTTGCGGCCCAGGGGCGATTGGAAAAACGCCAGGGCAGGTTTCGGGTCGGGCAAGTGCTTGCGCAGTTGCGCCTCGGCACGCTGGTCCATGGCCTGGGCGGCAAAGCGTTTATTGCTGTTGTCCACCAGCGCCTGGTACACCACTGGCGGCAGGCTATTGCGGTAGCGCTGCTGGGCGGCACTGAGGGCGTCATTGAAGTGCGCACGTTGTTCGGCCCAGCCGGCGACCTTATACAACTGGTCATGGCCGTCTGCCCAGGCGGGCAAAACGCAGAACATCAACACAGAAAAAAACAAACGACGCATAAGGACTCCTGTCAGTCGGCCACTATTGTCCGTGTCGGGCGTAGGATTTGTCGAGAAGTCCTATCAGTCACCTGACTAAAGTGTATTCGGACGCTCAACGGCGCTGTCGGATTTTCAGGCGTATGGATACTATGCGCGCCATGCAAATACCCCTCGATCACCCGCTGCTGCAACGCATCGTCGACGACCTGGCCGAAAAAGGCTGGTCGCAGCAAAATGGCTTCCTGCCCCAGGCTCTGACCCTGGAGCTGGCGGCTGAGTGCCGTAAACGTGCGGCGCAGGGTGAATTGGCGCCCGCAGCGGTAGGGCGTGGGCCGGCCCAGGAGATTCGCGAAGGCATTCGCGGTGACCATATCCAGTGGCTGGAGGAGGGTGACGCGCCTATCTGCGACACCTATATGGGCGTGATGGACGGCCTGCGCCTGGCGATGAATCGCAGCCTGTTCCTGGGCCTGGAAGATTTCGAAAGCCACTTTGCGATGTACCCGCCGGGGGCGTTTTACCTCAAGCATGTAGACCGTTTTCGCGACGACGACCGGCGCATGGTCTCGGCGGTGATTTACTTGAACGACGCCTGGCTGCCCGAGCATGGCGGCCAACTGCGCATGTACCTCAAGGGCGGTGTCGAATACGACGTGGTGCCTGCCGGGGGTTGCCTGGTGGTATTCCTGTCGGGCGAGGTGCCCCACGAAGTCCTGCCCGCTACGCGTGAACGCCTGTCCTTGACGGGCTGGTTTCGCCGGCGGGGCAACGAGCCGTTTTAAACATGGAAAAGATTCTGGTCAGCCGCTGCCTGCTCGGGCACAAAGTGCGTTATGACGGCGGGGCCAGCGGCCCGTTCGACCAACTGGCAGCGTGGCAAGCTGAAGGTCGCGTGGTTGCCATCTGCCCGGAAGTGGCGGGCGGCTTGCCCACACCGCGGTCATCGGCCGAAATCCCAGGCGGGCAGGGCATCGACGTGTGGGAAGGCCGCGCCCAGGTGCTGACGGCCGAGGGCGAAGACTTCACCAGCGCCTTTCTCGACGGTGCCCGCCAGGCCTTGGCGCTGGTGCAACGCCATCACATCCGCATCGCCATTCTCAAGGCCAACAGCCCATCCTGCGGCAACCTGTTGACCTATGACGGCACCTTCAGTGGGGTGAAGGTCAGTGGCGAAGGCGTCACGGCGGCGCTGCTCAAGCGCCATGGTGTGCAGGTGTTCAGTGAGCTGCAGTTGCCAGAGGCGGCGGTGGCCCTCACCCGGCTTTAGAAACTTGCATAAATCAAATGTGGGAGCAGGCAAGCCAGCTCCCACATTTACTGCACCTCAAACCACTTCTTTGTCAGCGCCTTCAACCGGCCATCGTCCGTCACCCGCTTCAACGCCCCATTCAAACTGCTTTTGAACGCCGGGTTGCCCTTCTGGAACGGGATCGCCAATTGCGGCTTCTGGTGATAAGCCTCACTGAAATCGAAACGATCCTCAAGCTCGGCAGTCATAGCGATATGGTTAATGGCCACGTCGTACTTGCCGGTTTCCACGCCGGAAAGCAGGTCAGCGTTATCGGTGGTGATAAACGAGGAGCGCACCTCCATTTCCTTGGCCAGCAGTTCACCCAGCTCCACTTCAAAGCCTGCGAGTTTGTCGCCCTCTTTGAAATTGTACGGCGGGGTGTTGGCTTCCAGGGCGATGCGCAGTTCACCGCGATCGTTGACGTCGTCAATCAGTTCGGCATGAGCCAAGGGGCTCAGAAGAGCAAGCAGCAGCAACAGGCCAGGCGAAAAGCGCATGGTCACTCCTAAAGAATTCGTACAGGCGAGGCGCCGTTGAGCATCGTTTTGCTATGGTGTCGGGTGCCTTGGACCGCAATTTATCGCGAAGTTGTCATAACCCTACAGATTTCACAGAAAAACTGGAGAAGCGAATGAAAGCCCTTTTGTCCCGTGCAACGATTGCCAGCCTTTTGCTGGGTACCTCGATGTTGGCCAGCGCCGCAGACCTTCCGCGTACACCTGCACCTGAAGGCGCGGAAGTGTTTATCGTCTCGCCGAAAGATGGCGCCACCGTTGATAAAACCTTCACCGTCAAATTCGGCGTCAAGAAGCTGGACCTGGAGCCGATCGACAAGCAAGTGCCTAACGCCGGTCACCACCACCTGCTGGTAGACCAGGAAGTGGGGGCGCTCAACGCTAACGAGGCGATCCCGGCCACGCCTACCTCGATTCACTTCGGCAAGGCGCAAACCGAAACCGAGCTGACCCTGACGCCAGGCAAGCACACCCTGCAACTGGTGGCCGGCGACAACGTGCATCGCCAGTTCGAACCCACTGTTGCATCGAAAGTGATCACTGTTAACGTCAAATAAAAAAACGGGAGCCCTTTGCGGGGCTCCCGTTTTTTATTGGTAGGAGCGAGCTTGCTCGCGAAGAACCTGAGGGCGCCGCGTTTAATCAGGCTAAACGCGTCATCGTTGACGTTCTTCGCGAGCAAGCTCGCTCCTACTAGAACAACACGCGGCTACGAATAGTGCCGTTGATGTGCTGCAGCTTCTCTTGCGCCAGGTCCGAGTACTCGGCGTCGACGTCGATCACCACGTAGCCGACCTTCTCGTTGGTCTGCAGGAACTGACCGGAGATGTTGATGCCATTTTCCGCGAAGACCTTGTTGATCTCCATCATCACGCCAGGGATGTTCTGGTGGATGTGCAGCAGGCGGTGCTTGCCCGGGTGAGCCGGCAGGGCCACTTCCGGGAAGTTGACCGACGATACCGAAGTACCGTTGTCGCTGTACTTGACCAGCTTTTCCGAGACTTCCAGGCCGATGTTGGCTTGGGCTTCAGCGGTGGAGCCGCCGATGTGCGGGGTCAGGATCACGTTGTCCAGGCCACGCAGCGGGCTTTCGAAGATGTCGTCGTTGGAGCGTGGCTCCACCGGGAACACGTCGATGGCAGCGCCGATCAGGTGCTTGTCCTTGATCGCGTCAGCCAGGGCGTCCAGCTCGACCACGGTACCGCGAGCGGCGTTGATCAGGATCCCGCCTTTCTTGATCGCGCGGATTTCCTTCTCGCCGATCATCCACTGAGTCTCGGCCGTTTCCGGCACGTGCAGGGTGACGATGTCGGACATGCCCAGCAGCTCGGTCAGGCTGGCCACTTGGGTGGCGTTGCCCAATGGCAGCTTGGTCAGGGTGTCGTAGAAGAACACCTGCATGCCCAGGCCTTCAGCCAATACCGACAGTTGCGTGCCGATCGAGCCGTAGCCAACGATACCCAGCTTCTTGCCGCGGATTTCGAAGGAGTTGGCCGCGCTCTTGATCCAGCCGCCACGGTGGCAGGAAGCGTTCTTCTCAGGGATACCGCGCAGCAGCAGGATGGCCTCGGCCAGCACCAGCTCCGCAACGGAACGGGTGTTGGAGTACGGTGCGTTGAACACCGCGATGCCGCGCTCGCGCGCTGCATTGAGGTCGACCTGGTTGGTGCCGATGCAGAAACAGCCGACAGCCACGAGTTTCTTGGCGTGGTCGAAGATCTCTTCGGTCAGCTGAGTGCGGGAGCGAATGCCGATAAAGTGCGCGTCGGCGATCTTTTCCTTGAGCTGGGCTTCCGGCAGAGAACTGGTGATGTACTCAATGCTGGTGTACCCGGCGGCTTTCAGAACGTCGACAGCCGATGGGTGGACGCCTTCCAGAAGAAGGAACTTGATCTTGCTCTTATCGAGAGAAGTCTTGCTCATCTGCGTAAACCTGTATCCCGGAGAAAATTGGCAGGGAGTCGAGCAGCGCAAGCTGACCCGGACGGCAGGAAAGCCGTCACCGCAGAAACGCCCTTTGGGTCTGTCCTGCGGGGGCGGTATGCTAGCATACGCACCCCGCTAAACACCTATTCCTGCGACGTGAAGCGTTCTCAGGATGACCATGAATTGTTCGAGAGTTCTGTCGATGACCCATCCTGCCCTGATTGATGAGCTAAAGACCCTGGTTGAGCCCGGCAAAGTGCTGACCGACGCCGACTCCCTGGAGGCTTACGGCAAGGATTGGACCAAGCACTTCGCCCCCGCACCCACCGCCATCGTGTTCCCCAAGACCACCGAGCAGGTGCAGGCCATCGTACGCTGGGCCAATGAACACAAGGTGGCGCTGGTGCCATCGGGTGGGCGCACCGGGCTGTCGGCGGCTGCCGTGGCCGCCAATGGCGAAGTGGTGGTGTCGTTCGACTATATGAACCAGATCCTCGACGTGAACCTCACCGACCGCACCGCCGTGTGCCAGCCGGGTGTGGTCACCAAGCAGTTGCAGAACGTCGCTGAAGAAAACGGCCTGTATTACCCGGTGGACTTCGCCTCGTCCGGTTCCAGCCAGATTGGCGGCAATATCGGCACCAATGCCGGCGGGATCAAAGTAATTCGCTATGGTATGACCCGCAACTGGGTGGCCGGCATGAAGGTCGTCACTGGCAAAGGCGATGTGCTGGAGCTGAACCGCGACCTGATCAAGAACGCCACCGGCTACGACATGCGCCAGCTGTTTATCGGTGCCGAGGGCACCCTGGGCTTTGTGGTCGAAGCCACCATGCGCCTGGACCGTGCGCCGAAGAACCTCACGGCGATGGTGCTCGGTACGACTGATTTCGACTCGATCATGCCGGTGCTGCATGCCTTCCAGAGCAAGCTGGACCTGACCGCCTTCGAATTCTTCTCCGACAAGGCCCTGGCCAAAGTCCTTGGCCGTGGCGATGTGCCGGCGCCGTTCGAAACCGAGTGCCCGTTCTACGCTCTGCTGGAATTCGAAGCCACCACCGAAGAAGTCGCCAACCACGCCCTGGAAACCTTCGAGCATTGCGTGGAGCAAGGCTGGGTGCTGGATGGCGTGATGAGCCAGAGCGAAACCCAGCTGCACAACCTGTGGAAACTGCGCGAGTACATCTCCGAAACCATTTCCCACTGGACGCCGTACAAGAACGACATCTCGGTGACTGTCTCGAAAGTGCCGGCGTTCCTGAGCGAAATTGACGCGATCGTCGGTGAACACTACCCGGACTTCGAAATCGTCTGGTTTGGCCATATCGGTGACGGCAACTTGCACCTGAACATCCTCAAGCCGGAAAACCTGAGCAAGGATGAGTTCTTCGCCAAGTGCGCCACCGTGAATAAGTGGGTGTTCGAGACCGTCGCCAAGTACAACGGCTCGATCTCCGCCGAGCACGGGGTGGGCATGACCAAGCGCGATTACCTGACCTACAGCCGTTCACCGGTTGAAATCGAATACATGAAGGCCGTTAAAGCGGTGTTTGACCCTAACGGGATCATGAACCCCGGCAAGATCTTCGCTGTTTAATCGCACCTGAAGGAGTCGTTCCATGAGCTACCAGCACAAGTATGTCGACGGCACCAACATCCACTTCCCGGTGGGTAAAGTGGTGTGCATCGGGCGTAACTACGCCGAACACGCCAAGGAACTGGACAACCCGGTGCCCACCGAGCCGCTGCTGTTCATCAAACCGGGCAGCTGCGTGGTGCCGTTGGAAGGCGGTTTTGCCATACCGACCGAACGTGGTTCGGTGCACTACGAAGCGGAAATCGCCGTGTTGATCGGCAAGCCTTTGTCCGCCAAGCCGAGCCGGGAAGAAGTGCTGGACGCCATCTCCGGCTTCGCCCCGGCCCTGGACCTGACCCTGCGCGACAAACAGGCCGAGCTCAAAGCCAAGGGCCTGCCGTGGGAAATCGCCAAGTCGTTCGATGGCGCGGCGGTGATTGCGCCCTTCGTGGTCAGCAGTACCTTTGCGGACATGGCCGATATCGGCATTCGCCTGAGCATCAACGGCGAAGTGCGCCAGGACGGCAACAGCGCTCAGATGCTCAACCCGATTGTGCCGATGATTCAGTACATGGCAGGTTGCTTCTCCCTGCAAGCGGGCGACGTGATCCTGACCGGCACCCCGGCGGGTGTTGGCCCGTTGAATGTGGGGGATGAAGTGGTGTTGGAACTGGCAGGTGTGAACCGTTTCGAAAGCGTTGTGCGCTAAGTAGCCGGCACACTGCGATCAAACTGTGGGAGCGGGCTTGCCCGCGATTGAGGGCGTTCAGTCAACTGTTCAGTGACTGTCACACCGCCATCGCGGGCAAGCCCGCTCCCACAGTTGTTTGTGTACATCTGCAAGATCCGGCGTTTTGCATTTTTTTCACACGCCATCCGGATAATTCCCTGCTCTTGCGCGCGGGTCCTTGAATCCTGTGCTATCCCCTACAGCTCACTTTCCGGAAAAGCGCTCAATGGTCGTGCCTCTGCCCACTTCGAAAACCTCGCTCCGCTCTCGCTTGTCCATGCGCTGGTATTCCTGGGTGTTCTTGGCCGGTGCCATTTTGTATGGCATCGCCTGGGCCATGCACTGGGACGATCGCGGCCTGCTGTGGGTGCTGGAACGTTTCGAGAGTTCGGCCGAACGCCGCGAAAGTGTGTGGCTGCCGGACTATCACGTGGTGATCGACGCCAAGTTGCTGCCCGGTATGGAGAAGGATGAGGCATCAGACCTGTCCTATAACCCGCAGACCAAAACCCTGTTTTCGGTGATGGGCAAGAACCCCTTTCTGGTTGAGCTGAGCCTGCAAGGCGATGTGTTGCGCAAAATGCCCCTCAACGGCTGGAACAATCCGGAAGGTGTGGCGGTGATGGAAAACGGCTTGATGGCGGTGGTCGATGAGCGCGATCACAGCCTCACCGTGGTCAAGGTGGACGCCAGCACCACCGCGCTGAACAAGGCCGATTTCCCCAGTCATGACCTGGGCCCGTCCAAAGACCAGAACAAAGCCTTTGAAGCCGTCACCTGGGACAAGCGTAACCAGCAACTGGTGCTGGGCGAAGAGCGCCCGCCGGCCTTGTTCACCTGGAAAAGCGATGGCAATACGCTGACCGGCGACAAGCAAAAACTGGCCAGCACCGAACTGGATGTGCGTAACCTCTCGGCTTTATCAATCGACCCACGTACCGGGCATTTGCTGGTGCTGTCGGCCGATTCCCACCTGCTGCTGGAACTGGATGAAACGGGCGAGCAAGTCAGCTTCATGACCTTGCTTGGCGGCTTCAATGGCCTGAAAGACACGATCCCCCGTGCCGAAGGCGTGACCATGGACGAGAGCGGCAACCTGTACATGGTCAGTGAACCAAACCTGTTCTATCGCTTTGAAAAGCAGAAATAACTGACGAATTACGTCAGACTTTTCTTTATAAACGGCATTCGCCAGACAGTCCGGTGCGTTTAAGTTTAAATTCAGGTGACCTTGATATCTATTCGCCAGTTTTTTCTCTGAGCCCGCCCCGATGCGTCGACTTGCCCGCCCTAAACCTGCTGTTTTTATCTTGCTATTGCTCGCCTTGGTCGCTGCCGGGCTGGTGGCACAGCAGTTCCGTCTGTTCGAACGCGCCTGGTTCAACTGGCGGGTGTGGTACCAGCCTGCGGATGAGCGCGCCATTGGCCTGGCGGACTACCGTGTCACCCTCGAAGGCCAGGTGATCGAAGGGCTCGACGACGATGTCTCGGCCCTGACCTACGACCCCGTGCGCAAAAGCCTGTTTACCGTCACCAATAAAAACGCCGAACTGGTCGAGTTGTCGCTGGAGGGCAAGATCCTGCGGCGCATTCCGCTGGTGGGCTTTGGCGATGCCGAAGCGGTGGAATTTATCAGCGACAACATCTACGTCATCAGCGATGAGCGCCAGCAGCGCTTGATCAAAGTGCATGTGGACGAAGACACCAAGTTCCTCGACGCTGCCGATGCGGAGCAAATGACCCTGGGCGTGCACGTCGGCGGCAACAAGGGCTTTGAAGGGTTGGCCTACGATTCGGTGGGCAAGCGCTTGTTCGTGGCCAAGGAACGCGACCCCATGCTGATCTACGAGGTGCACGGGTTTCCCCATTTCAAGCCGGAAAAAACCTATTCGGTGCATGTGATCAACAACCCCAAGCGCGATGCCGGGCTGTTTGTGCGCGACCTGTCGAGCTTGCAATACGACGAGCGCAGCGGCCATCTGTTGGCGCTGTCGGATGAGTCGTTCCTGGTCTTGGAGCTGGATATTGATGGTCGCCCTCTAAGCAGTCTGTCGTTGCTTAAAGGGCGCCATGGCCTGAGCAAGCGCGTGCCCCAGGCCGAAGGGATCGCCATGGATGACGACGGCACGCTGTACATGGTCAGCGAGCCCAACCTGTTTTACGTGTTCAAGAAACCCTGATCAGAACATCCATTGCACGCCCAGCGAATAACCGGTCTGGCTGCCTTCGGCATGCCCGAGGCGGCCGTTGACCTCGGCGAACACGCCCAGCTGTGGGGTGATCGCCAGTTGGCTGCCGAGTTGTGCGCGAGCATAGCTCTTATCCACTGAGCCCAGCCTGGCGGTGCGGGCCTGGCCATCGGCGCGTGCGGTAAGCTGCAAGTCTTCCAGGCGGCCATCGGCCAATTCCTTTACCCAGGCGATGTCGCCGTAGGGCATCAGGTTCAGACCATAGGGCAGGGCAACAGCGCCGCGTACGCGCCAGCCGAGGCTGGCTTCCAGCGAGTCGAAAGACTGCTCTTCGTATTCCAGGGCCGTGCGCAGGTTCTGCTTTTCGTGGAACTTGTCGATGCGGTAATGGCTGTAGTCCAGGCCGGCGAACGGCCCGCTCTTGATCGCGCCAAAGTCAAAGTCATAGCCACCCAGCACCCGTGCGCCCAGCGCCAGGGCATCGGTGTCGCCCGTCAGTTGCTGGTTGAGCAGGATCGGCCCGCCATTGGCCTGGATGACCAGGTTGCGCTTGGAATCGAAGCGCGTGTGGCCCACGCTCAGGTCACCGGCCAGCCAGCTTGGCCCACCATCGTTGAGCAGTGCATAGACGGCTGCCTGCCAGGTGTCGCTGTCGAGCTTGCCGCGATGCTCCAGTTTGTCGCGCCCATTGAGGTAGCTGAGGCTGGCGCCGATATTCAGGCTTGAAGTCAGTTGGTAGTCGCCGAGGGCATGCAGGCCCAGGCGTCGGGCTTCGGGGTTGGGGGCAGTGTCAAAGCCGCTGTCCGGGTTGTATTCGCCATCCACGCCGATCTCGCCATCAAAGCTGCCCACCTCGCGGCTGGCCGCTTGCAGGGTCAGCCAGCGGCGATCATGCAGGCGTACCAGGGCCTGATGCTGGCGTTGCAGGTTGTCTTGCATATTGCGCGCAACGGCACCGCCGGAAGCGGTCGAGGCCATCAGGTCGGCGTTGGTCAGTTCCAGCACCAGGCGGCTGAGCAGGCGTGAATAGTCACGCAGGCGCTGGTCGATGCGCGCCTGGCCGAATGCATCGGTCAGCACGGCTTTGTTGTCTTCGGTGGGGTCGTGCCAGGTCGAGCCGCCGGGGATTTTCGGGTTGTCGGTCTGGGTGTAGCCGTCCAGGTCGCCCAGTTCCCAGTTGGTGGCCTCTATATAAAGGATCGGGATATTCAGCGGTTCGAACGCTTCACCATCGCTGCAGCAGCCAGTGCCCTTCGGGTACTGCGGGTCGAGGCCGGGGTTGCTGAACAGTGGGATGTTCAACTCCTTGGCGATCTGGAAGGTGTGCTCGCGCAAGGAGGCCAAGGCCGGGTTGGCGGTGCTGTTCTGGCCGGCGTGGGCATACATCATGTCACCGGTGATCAGGCTGTCGAGGTTGATCATCGCGAGCATGTTGGCGCGCTGGCTGGCGCTGAGTGAGTCGACAAAGGCCCGCGAGCCACGCAGGCCTTCTTCTTCGGCGCCGAAGCCAACGATTTGCAGGCCATTTTCCAGTGACAGGCCGCCGAGGTTCTTCGCCACCTCAGTCAACACGCTGGCGCCGGAACCGTTGTCATCCAGGCCTTGTAGGGTCGGGCGGCCGAAGTAGGTATCGAAATGCGCGCCAATCACCACGTACTGGGCCTTGGTGCCAGCGGCAGAGGCCACCACGTTTTGCGAAGCCCGGCTGCCGTTGTTCCAGGTGAAATCCTGGCGGCTGATGTTATAGGCCGTGCCCATCTGGCTCTGCATCCAGTCGGCTGCCCCGGCAAAATTGGCCGTGCCGCGATAACGGCCAGGGTAATCGTTGATCAGCTTTTCCAGGGTGGTGTTGGCGTGCTGGCCGTAATCGTACGCCTGGCTATGGGTGGGCAACAGGGCACCGGCAACGCTGATGGCGAGGGCTAGAGGCTTTATCACAAGGTCTTCCTTGAGGTGAGGGGGACGTTCAAGCCCAGACCCTTTGCACAATGCGCGCCTCATTCCCTGGGCGGCTGCAAATTGGCGCATTGTTAAACGCGTGGGTCGCGTGGCTGTAATTTGTAACGGATTGGATACCAGGCGGGGCAGGGGATGCCGTGACAGAGCGCACGGTTTTGGCGAGGAGTGCTGCGAAAAGTAGCGTTTTTGTTACATCGCTTTAGAGCCGAGCGCTAACACATGTGGGAGCTGGCTTGCCTGCGATGGCCTCGCCTCGGTATCCATTGATACACCGAGTCGTCTGCATCGCGGGCAAGCCCGGCTCCCACAGGGTCAGGCTTTGAGGGTTTTCACGCCTTCCGGGGTACCCAGCAGCAATACATCCGCCGGGCGCGCGGCGAACAGGCCGTTGGTGACCACGCCCACAATGGCGTTGATCTGCGTCTCCAGTTCCACCGGGTTGGTGATCTGCATATTGAACACGTCGAGGATGATGTTGCCGTTATCGGTCAACACGCCTTCGCGGTACACCGGGTCGCCGCCCAGTTTCACCAGCTCGCGGGCCACGTGGCTGCGGGCCATGGGGATGACTTCCACCGGCAGTGGGAACGTGCCCAGCACGGGGACCAGCTTGCTCGCGTCGGCGATGCAAATGAAGGTCTTGGCCACGGCCGCGACAATCTTCTCGCGGGTGAGGGCCGCGCCGCCGCCTTTGATCAGGTTCAGGTGTTCGTCGCTTTCATCGGCGCCGTCGACGTAGAACTCCAGGTCGCTCACGGTGTTGAGTTCGTACACCGGAATGCCATGGCCCTTGAGGCGGGCAGCGGTGGCTTCGGAACTGGCGACGGCGCCGTCGAACGCGCCCTTGTGCTGGGCCAGTGCGTCGATAAAGCAGTTGGCGGTGGAACCGGTGCCGACACCGACGATGCTCTTGTCGTCGAGTTTAGGAAGGATTAAATCGACAGCGGCCTGGGCCACTGCCTGTTTGAGTTGATCCTGGGTCATGCGGGCTCCGGAACGGGCGGGGAATTAACGAGGGCGGTGAGTATAACCCAACAAAACCTCGGGATTCGTGTGGTCGCCCGGCCAAACGCTGGGTTAGACTCCTTGGCCCTGCCCAACCCGTGAAGTAGATGCCTGCCGATGCTTGAACACTACGTCAAAAAAATCCTCACCTCGCGCGTTTACGACATCGCCGTGGAAACCCCCTTGCAGACTGCCCGCCAGCTCTCCGAGCGGCTGGGTAACAAAATTTGGCTCAAGCGCGAAGACTTGCAGCCGGTGTTCTCGTTCAAGATTCGCGGCGCCTACAACAAGCTGACCCAGCTCAGTGCCGAAGAGCGTGCACGCGGCGTCGTCACCGCGTCGGCCGGCAACCATGCCCAGGGCCTGGCCCTGGCGGCCAAGGTGCTGGGGGTGAAAGCCACCATCGTGATGCCCAAAACCACCCCGGAGATCAAGGTCGAAGGCGTGCGTTCCCGTGGTGGCAAAGTGGTGTTGCACGGTGATTCCTTCCCGGAAGCCCTGGCCTACTCGCTCAAGCTGGTCGACGAAAAAGGCTACGTGTACATCCACCCCTACGATGATCCGCATACCATTGCCGGGCAGGGCACCGTGGCGATGGAGATCCTGCGCCAGCACCCAGGGCCGCTGGACGCGATTTTCGTACCGGTGGGCGGCGGCGGCCTGATCGCCGGGATTGCGGCGTATGTGAAATACCTGCGCCCGGAAATCAAGATCATCGGCGTGGAGCCGGACGACTCCAACTGCCTGCAAGCCGCCATGGCGGCGGGCGAGCGCGTGGTTTTGCCGACTGTGGGAATCTTCGCCGATGGCGTGGCGGTGGCGCAGATCGGCCAGCATACCTTCGACATCTGCAAAGACTATGTGGACGAAGTGATCACCGTCAGCACCGATGAAATCTGTGCGGCGATCAAGGACATCTACGATGACACCCGCTCCATCACCGAACCGGCCGGTGCGCTGGGTGTGGCCGGGATCAAAAAGTACGTCGAGACCCGTGGCGTCAGCGGCCAGAGCTTTGTCGCCATCGACTCGGGTGCTAACGTCAACTTCGACCGTTTGCGCCATGTGGCCGAGCGCGCCGAGTTGGGTGAAGGTCGTGAGGCCATCATCGCCGTGACCATCCCCGAGCGGCCGGGCAGCTTCAAGGCCTTCTGCGAAGCGGTGGGCAAGCGCCAGATCACCGAATTCAATTACCGCTACCACTCCGGCAGCGAAGCGCACATCTTCGTCGGCGTGCAGACCCACCCGGAGAACGACCCGCGTAGCGCGTTGGTGGCCAGCCTGACCAGCCAGGGTTTCCCGGTGCTGGACCTCACCGAGAACGAACTGGCCAAGTTGCACATCCGCCATATGGTCGGTGGGCATGCGGCCAAAGTCAGCGACGAGTTGGTGTTTCGCTTCGAATTTCCGGAGCGACCGGGGGCGTTGTTCAACTTCCTGCACAAGCTCGGCGGGCGCTGGAACATCTCGATGTTCCACTACCGCAACCACGGCGCGGCTGACGGCCGAGTGGTGGCGGGCTTGCAAGTGCCGGCGGACGAGCGCCACCTGGTGCCTGCCGCGTTGGCGCAAATCGGTTACCCGTACTGGGATGAAAGCGAAAACCCGGCTTACCAGCTGTTCCTCGGTTGAGCGACTACGCTGACTGAGCGGCCTAAAAGGAATAGAGACCATGGAAACGCTGACCACCCTCAAGGTGATCCACATCACCGCCACCGTATTGCTGCTGCTCAGCGGCCTGGGCCTGGCGGTATTGGCGTGGCGTAAACGCAGCGCCGGCCCGTCTGCGACCGTGCAACGCCCCTGGGCATTTATATGGCTGCTGATGGGGATATGCCTGGTGAGCATGCCGTTCACCGGCTGGTGGCTGGTGCACCTGCTCGGCAGGCCATTGGGGCAAACCTGGATCTTGGGCTCCAGCATCCTCTACACCGTGGCGGCGCTGGCCTGGTTCTGGCTGGTGGCGCGGCTCAATCGGCTGCGCAAGGGCGAGGGCGGGAGCCTGAATTTCACCCTGGTGCTGGCGGTGGTCAGCCTGGTGGGGTTTGTGGCGATTGCAGGGCTGATGGGCGCCAAGCCTGTTTGATTCCCTGTAGGAGCGAGCTTGCTCGCGAAAAACTCAAGGGCGCCGCGTTCATTCAGGATGCGCGCGTCATCGTTGACGATTTTCGCGAGCAAGCTCGCTCCTACAGGTGAAACCGGTCAGCTGCGCAGTGTAATCACCGGCCAACCACGCTTTTCAGCCTCAGCGCGCAAATTCGGATCCGGATCCACTGCCACCGGGTGGGTCACCTGCTCCAGCAACGGCAAATCATTCATCGAATCGCTGTAGAAGTAGCTGCCTTCCAGGCTATGCCCGGTTTCTTCCAGCCAACGGTTCAAACGTGTCACCTTGCCCTCACGAAAGCACGGCACATCAGTGCTGCGCCCGGTATAGCGGCCGTCCACCATTTCGCACTCGGTGGCGATCAAGGTCTCGACGCCCAGGCGTGCGGCAATCGGCGCGGTGACGAAGCGGTTGGTGGCGGTGATGATCACCAGCTTGTCACCGGCGGCGCGGTGCTTGGCCAGCAGCTCGACGGCCTTGGGGAGCATGATGGGCTCGATGCAGTCGCGCATGTAGTCGTTGTGCCACGCGTCCAGCTGGGCCATCTCGGTGCGGCCGAGGATTTCCAGGCAGAAGTTCAAGTAGGCGGCGTTATCCAGCGTGCCGGCCAGGTAGTCCTGGTAGAACTCATCGTTGCGGGCCTTGTAGGCCACCGGGTCGAGAAAACCGCGTTCACACAGGTAATCGCCCCAGGCGTGATCGCTGTCACCGCCCAGAAGGGTATTGTCCAAGTCGAATAAGGCCAGGCGCATTGCAGTTACTCGCTGAAAAGTCTGTAAAAAGGCGTCCAGAATACGGTCTTTTCACAAGAGTGCACATAAGGTAAGAAGCCTCGTTGCCGCTGGAACAACCTTTGTGGAACAATGCGGCGACATGCGTTTGCGAGGTTGTTGCCGTGATCGACCCCGATGGTTTCCGTCCTAATGTCGGCATTATTCTGACGAATGATGCCGGACAGGTGCTATGGGCTCGCCGAATCAACCAAGATGCCTGGCAGTTTCCTCAAGGTGGAATCAACCCCGACGAAACCCCTGAAGACGCCTTGTACCGTGAGTTGAACGAAGAAGTCGGCCTTGAGCGCGAAGATGTACAAATTCTGGCCTGTACCCGTGGCTGGTTGCGCTATCGTTTGCCGCAACGCCTGGTGCGTACCCACAGCCAACCGCTGTGCATCGGCCAGAAGCAGAAATGGTTTCTTTTGCGCCTGATCTCCAACGAGCAGCGGGTGCGGATGGATTTGACCGGTAAACCGGAGTTCGATGGCTGGCGCTGGGTCAGCTATTGGTATCCGTTGGGCCAGGTGGTGACATTCAAGCGCGAGGTTTATCGTCGCGCTCTCAAAGAGCTTGCCCCGCGCCTTTTAGCGCGCGACTGACGACGGAGTTCGACCCCGAGCCATGCTCAATACGCTGCGCAAGATCGTCCAGGAAGTTAACTCCGCCAAGGATCTCAAGGCGGCGTTGGGGATTATTGTGTTGCGCGTCAAGGAAGCCATGGGCAGCCAGGTCTGCTCGGTTTACCTGCTGGACCCCGAGACCAACCGTTTTGTGCTGATGGCCACGGAGGGCTTGAACAAGCGCTCCATCGGCAAGGTCAGCATGGCGCCCAATGAAGGTCTGGTGGGCCTGGTGGGGACGCGTGAAGAACCCCTGAACCTCGAAAACGCGGCCGATCACCCGCGTTATCGCTACTTTGCCGAAACCGGCGAAGAGCGCTACGCCTCGTTCCTTGGCGCACCGATCATTCACCACCGCCGCGTTGTCGGCGTGTTGGTCATCCAGCAAAAAGAGCGTCGCCAGTTCGACGAAGGCGAAGAAGCCTTCCTGGTGACCATGAGCGCGCAACTGGCCGGGGTTATTGCCCACGCCGAAGCGACCGGCTCGATTCGCGGCCTGGGACGCCAGGGCAAGGGTATCCAGGAAGCCAAGTTCGTCGGTGTCCCGGGTTCGCCAGGCGCTGCGGTGGGTACCGCGGTGGTCATGCTGCCGCCCGCCGACCTCGATGTGGTGCCGGACAAGACCGTCAGTGACATCGACGCCGAGATCAAACTGTTCAAGACCGCCCTCGAAGGCGTGCGCGCCGACATGCGCAACCTGTCGACCAAGCTGGCGACCCAGCTGCGCCCCGAAGAGCGTGCGCTGTTCGACGTGTACCAGATGATGCTCGACGACGCGTCCCTGGGTAACGAAGTCAAGACCGTGATCAAGACCGGCCAGTGGGCCCAGGGCGCGTTGCGCCAGGTGGTCACCGATCACGTCAACCGTTTCGAAATGATGGACGACGCCTACCTGCGCGAGCGCGCATCGGATGTGCGCGACCTGGGTCGCCGTCTGTTGGCGTATTTGCAGGAAGACCGCAGCACCAACATGGTCTTCCCCGATAACACCATTTTAGTCAGTGAAGAATTGACCGCCACCCAGCTTGGCGAAGTGCCTGAAGGCAAGCTGGTGGGCCTGGTGTCGGTATTGGGTTCGGGTAACTCCCACGTGGCGATCCTGGCCCGGGCCATGGGTATCCCGACGGTGATGGGCCTGGTAGACCTGCCGTATTCCAAGGTCGATGGCATCGACATGATCGTCGACGGGCATCGCGGCGAGGTGTTCACCAACCCCAGCGACGTGCTGCGCAAGCAATACGCCGAGGTGGTGGAAGAAGAGAAGCAACTGGCCCAGGGCCTGGATTCGCTACGCGAGCTGCCGTGTGTCACCCCCGACGGCCACCGCGTACCGCTGCTGGTGAACACGGGCCTGCTGGCGGATGTAGCCCGTGCGCAGCAACGCGGTGCCGAAGGGGTGGGGCTGTACCGCACCGAAGTGCCGTTCATGATCAACCAGCGTTTCCCGAGCGAGAAGGAGCAGCTGGCGATTTATCGCGAGCAACTGCAAGCCTTCCACCCGTTACCGGTGACGATGCGCAGCCTGGATATTGGCGGCGACAAGTCACTGTCCTATTTCCCGATCAAGGAAGACAACCCCTTCCTTGGCTGGCGTGGCATCCGCGTTACCCTCGACCATCCCGAAATCTTCCTCGTCCAGACCCGCGCCATGCTCAAGGCCAGCGAGGGCTTGAACAACCTGCGCATCCTGCTGCCGATGATCTCCGGCACCCATGAACTGGAAGAAGCCCTGCACCTGATCCACCGTGCCTGGGGCGAAGTGCGCGACGAAGGCGCCGATGTGCCGATGCCGCCGATTGGGGTGATGATCGAAATCCCGGCGGCGGTGTACCAGGCCAAGGAACTGGCGCGGCAGGTGGACTTCCTGTCGGTGGGCTCCAACGACCTGACCCAGTACCTGCTGGCCGTGGACCGTAACAACCCACGGGTGGCCGACCTCTACGACTACCTGCACCCAGCGGTGCTGCAAGCGCTGCAACACGTGGTGCGCGACGCCCATGCCGAAGGCAAACCGGTGAGTATCTGCGGCGAAATGGCCGGCGACCCCGCGGCGGCGGTGCTGTTGATGGCGATGGGTTTTGACAGCCTGTCGATGAACGCCACCAACTTGCCGAAAGTGAAGTGGATGCTGCGCCAGGTGGAGTTGAGCAGGGCCAAGGATTTGCTCGCCGAGTTGATGACCATCGACAACCCGCAAGTTATCCACAGCTCGCTGCAACTGGCGTTGAAGAACCTGGGGTTGACCCGGATGATCAACCCGGCCTCGGCCAAAACCCTGTAGGAGCGAGCTTCTAGCAGATCGTTCCCGCGCTCTGCGTGGGAATGCAGCCCTGGACGCTCCGCGTCGGCTTTTAGAGCGTGACGCAGAGCGTCACAAGAGGCGTTCCCACGCAGAGCGTGGGAACGATCAAAGACCGAGGCGCCTTCATCGCAGGCAAGCCAGCTCCCACCTGTGGAATGCATTCCCCTGTGGGAGCTGGCTTGCCTGCGATAGCGGTGGTCCAAGCAGCGCTAAAACATCAGGTCCACCTCACCCAGCCGCCCCCCGTGCGGGCCAAAGCTGCGCTCCAGCATCCGCCGCGTCCCATCGGCATTCACAATCAGCGCCGTGCTCGCCCGTGTCCCGTAACTGGGGCTGGCGATAAACACGCTCGACAGCAGGCTTTCAGTCGCCAGGCCTACGCCGGTGTCCGGCAGCTCGGCAAACGGCGCGGTCTGCGGGTCGCTCAGAATCTCCAATAGGGCCTCCGGCTCGGGGTTCTCCAGCACTGCGCTGAACGCCGCCTTGGCCTTTAGCAACTTCGGCCAGGGCGTATCCAGCCCGGCATTGGATAACCCGTACACCCCAGCCTTCAGCAACGTCGGCTCGGTGTCATTGGCGTTGTAGTGCCACAGCTCATCCCGCGTGCCCACCAGCAGGTTGAACCCGGCATATTCAATCGAGCGGCCATTCACATCGGCCAAATACTCGTCAATCGGCAGCGAACCAATGAGAAACCGCGCGACCAGCTCGCCACGAGACCTGCGTGCCGGTGGCTGGTGCGGGTCGCGGATGTTGGTCAGGGCGGCAAAGCGGCCATCGGCGTTCACCCCAAGCCAGGTACCTCCCGCTTCCTGATCGCGACCGGCATAGACATGGGGCGCATCCGCCCACTGGGCCAGCGGCAGGCTGGGGCGGGCGTAGAACTCATCGCGGTTGGCCGCGACGATCAGCGGTTGGGCATGGCCCGGTCGCCAGGCGAAAACAATCAGGCACATCGGGTGACCCCTTTTGTGTTTTTGCCACTCTACCCACAGACGCGCAGGTGTTCCATCGTCTCGAAGTTGGGCCGCGCACCTCTGATCCGTTAACATGCCGGGCTGTTTGGTGTGTATGTGAACTTCTTAATTTGATCTCGCAGCTGTAACGCAGGCTTAATCGCACATCGGCATGGTCCGGTGCGTCATGACTAAATGTTTTAACGAGGAGTCGCAATGCTGCCTTACCCGCAGATCGACCCGGTGGCCCTGGCCATCGGTCCGCTGAAAATCCATTGGTACGGGTTGATGTACCTGATCGGCATCGGCGGTGCCTGGCTGCTGGCTTCCCGGCGCCTGAACCGTTTCGACCCGACCTGGACCAAGGAAAAGCTCTCCGACATGGTGTTCTGGATGTCGATGGGCGTGATCGTCGGCGGGCGCCTGGGGTATGTGCTGTTCTACGACCTGTCTGCGTATCTCGCCAACCCGACCCTGATCTTCGAAGTGTGGAAGGGCGGCATGGCGTTCCACGGCGGGTTTATCGGCGTGATGATCGCCGCCTGGTGGTTTGGCCGGCGCAATGGCAAGTCGTTCTTCCAACTGATGGACTTCGTTGCCCCCTTCGTGCCGATCGGCCTGGGCGCCGGGCGCATTGGTAACTTTATCAACGCCGAGCTGTGGGGCAAGCCGACCGACGTGCCGTGGGCGATGGTGTTCCCGGCGTTCAGCGACCCGGCGCAACTGCCACGCCACCCGTCGCAGCTGTACCAGTTCGCGTTGGAAGGTGTGGCGCTGTTCCTTATTCTGTATATCTTCTCGCGCAAGCCACGCCCAACCATGGCCGTGTCGGGCATGTTCGCGCTGTTCTACGGGATTTTCCGCTTCATCGTCGAATTCGTACGGGTACCGGATGCGCAGTTGGGCTACCTGGCATGGGGCTGGCTGACCATGGGTCAGGTGCTTAGCCTGCCGATGATCCTGGCGGGCCTGGGCATGCTGTGGTGGGCGTACAATCGCCCGCAGCCGCTGAAGAACGCCGCGCTTTAAATTCGAATGCCGAGACCAGGAGGTCTTGGCTTCAACGATACGGGTAAAAACATGAAGCAATATCTCGAACTGCTGCAGGACGTCGTGACCAATGGCCTGACCAAGGGCGACCGCACGGGCACCGGCACCAAGGCTGTGTTTGCGCGTCAGTATCGGCATAACCTGGCCGACGGCTTCCCGCTGCTGACCACCAAGAAGCTGCACTTCAAAAGCATCGCCAACGAACTGATCTGGATGTTGAGCGGCAACACCAACATCAAGTGGCTCAACGAAAATGGCGTGAAGATCTGGGACGAATGGGCCACCGAAGACGGCGACCTGGGCCCGGTGTACGGCGAGCAGTGGACCGCCTGGCCGACCAAGGACGGCGGCACGATCAACCAGATCGACTACATGGTGCACACGCTCAAGACCAACCCCAACAGCCGTCGCATCCTGTTCCACGGCTGGAACGTCGAATACCTGCCGGACGAAACCCAGAGCCCGCAGGAGAACGCGCGTAACGGCAAGCAAGCCCTGCCGCCATGCCATTTGCTGTACCAGGCGTTCGTGCATGACGGCCATCTGTCGATGCAGCTGTATATCCGCAGCTCCGACGTGTTCCTGGGCCTGCCGTACAACACTGCCGCGCTGGCGTTGCTGACCCACATGCTGGCCCAGCAGTGCGACCTGATCCCCCACGAGATCATCGTCACTACCGGCGACACCCACGCCTACAGCAACCACATGGAGCAGATCCAGACCCAGTTGGCGCGTACGCCGAAAAAACTGCCGGAACTGGTGATCAAGCGTAAGCCTGCGTCGATCTACGACTATAAGTTCGAAGACTTCGAAATCGTGGGCTACGACGCCGACCCGAGCATCAAGGCTGACGTGGCTATCTAAAGCCTTATTCGGTGAAAAACTGTGGGAGCTGGCTTGCCTGCGATGGCAGAGTGTCAGGCGACATCAATGTTGCTGGTCCACCGCTATCGCAGGCAAGCCAGCTCCCACATGGGTTCGGTGTTCACTTGGGTTAGTGGCCGTGGCTTCTGCCCACATGCGAAGGCTCGGCCTCGCTGGCCGCAATCCCTCCGCTGACCTCCAACTGCTGCAAGATCCCGCACTGGTTCCCACCGCCGCAACGTTGGCGCAGGTCCAGCAGTTGTTCCTGCAAGGCCAACAATCCGTCGATCCGCGCTTTCACATGATGGATATGCTCGTCGATCAACGCATTCACGCTTTCGCACTGGTCCTGGGGGCTGTCGCGTAGCCCCAGCAGGCTGCGGATTTCTTCGAGGGTCATGTCCAGGCTGCGGCAGTTGCGGATAAAGGTCAGCCGCTCGGTGTGCGCCTGGGTGTACACGCGGTAGTTGCCATCGGTGCGGGCCGGGGGCGGCAGCAGGTTTTCCTTCTCGTAATAACGGATGGTTTCCACCGGGCAATCGGTGAGTTTGGCCAGTTCGCCGATCTTCATCGCAGCAATCTCCAAATGGGTGCTTGACCCTATAGTGGCTACAGGGTCTTTACTTGGCAACAGGCACCTTTACGGACGCGACCTGATGAGCCACTCCATTCATACCCCGCACAAGCACGACCACAAGCACGACCACAAGCATGATCACGATCATGACCACCCGCATGACCACCCGCATGACCACGATCACGATCACGGCCATGATCATAAACATGACCATGGGCCCGCCAAACTCACGCCTGTGGATAACCATGGCCATTCCGGCTCCTGCTGCTCCGGCGCTGCCGGGCCTGCCATCGTGACCCTGAGTGAGGCGCCCACCGCCGGCTCGCGCCTGAGCACCTTCCGCATCGAAGCCATGGACTGCCCTACCGAGCAGACGCTGATCCAGAACAAGCTGGGCAAGCTCGCTGGCGTGCAGCAACTGGAATTCAACCTGATCAACCGCATCCTCGGCGTCACCCATGACCTGCCGAACACGGCGCCGATCACCGAGGCAATCAAGTCCATCGGCATGCAGGCCGACCCTATCGAAGAAGGCAGCCCCGCCGCCGCGCCGCCCGCCAAGAAACATTGGTGGCCGTTGGCGGTGTCGGGCGTGGGTGCCCTGGGGGCCGAGGTGTTGCACTTCACCGGCGTGGCGCCCACCTGGGTAATCGCGCTGGTGGCGTTGGTGTCGATCCTCAGCGGCGGCCTTACCACCTACAAGAAGGGCTGGATTGCCCTGAAGAACTTCAACCTCAATATCAATGCCTTGATGAGCATCGCGGTGACGGGCGCGATCCTGATTGGCCAGTGGCCGGAAGCGGCGATGGTGATGTTCCTGTTCACCGTGGCCGAGTTGATTGAGGCCAAGTCCCTGGACCGGGCGCGCAACGCCATCAGCGGCCTGATGCAGATGACCCCGGAACAGGCCACGGTGCGCCAGGCCGACGGTTCCTGGCTGGAAAAAGAGGTCAAAAGCATCGATCTTGGCGCGATTGTCCGAGTAAGACCCGGTGAGCGCATCGGCCTCGACGGTGAAGTCACGGCCGGTCAGTCCACCATCGACCAGGCGCCGATCACCGGGGAAAGCCTGCCGATTGAGAAAACCGTGGGCGATAAAGTCTTTGCCGGCACCATCAACCAGGCCGGCTCCCTGGAGTACAAGGTCACCGCAGCGGCGAACAACTCCACGCTGGCGCGGATCATCCACGCGGTGGAACAGGCTCAAGGCGCACGCGCACCGACCCAGCGCTTTGTCGACAGTTTCTCCAAGGTCTACACCCCGGCCGTCTTCCTGTTTGCCCTCGGTGTGGCGGTGATTCCGCCGCTGTTCATGGCGGGTGTGTGGTTTGACTGGATCTACCGCGCCCTCGTGCTGCTGGTGGTGGCCTGCCCGTGTGCCTTGGTGATCTCCACCCCGGTGACCATTGTCAGCGGCCTGGCAGCTGCGGCGCGCAAAGGCATCCTGATCAAAGGCGGCGTGTACCTGGAGGGCGGCTACAAGCTTGACTACCTGGCCCTCGACAAGACCGGCACCATCACCCATGGCAAACCGGTGCAAACCGATTACCTGCCGCTGTTCCCGAATATCGAAGACAGCGCGCCGACCCTGGCCGCGAGTTTGGCATCGCGTTCTGACCACCCGGTGTCCCTGGCGATTGCCAACGCGGCTGTGGATAAAAACCTGTCGACTCAAGCTGTGGATAACTTCGAAGCCTTGGCCGGGCGTGGTGTGCGGGGTGATATCAACGGCCAGACCTATCACCTGGGTAACCACCGCCTGGTGGAAGACCTCGGCCTGTGTTCCGAGGCCCTGGAAGAAAAACTCTTCGCCCTGGAAAAACAAGGCAAGTCCGTGGTGTTGCTGCTGGACAAGTCCGGCCCGCTGGCGCTGTTTGCCGTGGCCGACACGGTCAAGGAGAGCAGCCGCGAAGCCATCCAGCAATTACACGACCTGGGCATCAAGACCCTGATGCTCACCGGCGACAACACCCACACCGCCCAGGCCATTGCAGCCCAGGTCGGCATCGACCAGGCCCAGGGCGACCTGTTGCCCACCGACAAACTGCAAGCCATCGAAACCCTCTACGGCCAGGGCCATCGGGTGGGCATGGTCGGTGACGGTATCAACGACGCCCCGGCCCTGGCCCGTGCCGAGATCGGCTTTGCCATGGCCGCGGCGGGCACCGACACGGCGATCGAGACCGCCGATGTGGCGCTGATGGACGATGATTTGCGCAAGATTCCGGCTTTCATTCGGTTGTCGCGGCAAACGTCGAGTATCCTCAAGCAGAACATCGCCCTGGCGCTGGTGATCAAGGCGATCTTCCTGGCCGTCACGTTCATGGGCATGGCGACCATGTGGATGGCGGTCTTCGCCGACATGGGCGTGAGCCTGCTGGTGGTGTTCAATGGCCTGCGCCTGGTGCGCAAATAGCGGATGAGAGGGTGGTGTGCTGAGTGCTGAGTTAAAGGCGTTTTTCATGGTCGCCCGCCTGGGCAGCATTACCCAGGCGGCGAAGAAACTCGGCTTGAGCCAGCCCACGGTGACCACCCAGATTCGCAACCTGGAAAGCCACTACGGCGTCGAGTTGTTCTACCGTGGCGGCCGCCGCCTCACCGTCAGCGACGAAGGCGCGCGGCTATTGCCGATGGTCAAGGCGCTGTTGCAGCAGGAAGCGGATATCGAGTTTTTCCTGCGCAACAACGGCCAGGTCCAGGGCGCGCTGAGGATTGCCGCGACGGCGCCGTATTACATCCTCGATCTGGTCAAAGCCTTTCGCGAGCGCCTGCCCCAGGTGGAAGTGTCGGTGGAAATTGGCAACTCCCAGCAGGTGCTTGAAGCGCTGGACGATTACCGCGTCGATGTCGCGGCCTCATCGCAATTGCTGGAAGACGCCCGGCTGATCCGCCGCGTGCTGGGCACCGACCCGCTGGTGCTGGCGGTGCACCGCAATCACCCGTTGGCCAAGCTTGATCATGTACCGTTGAGCGCGCTTATCGGGCACACCTTGCTGATGCGTGAAGCGGGCTCCACCACCCGCCGGCTGACGGAAGAGATGTTGAAGAACGCCGGCGTGGGGTACGGGCCGTTGCTGGAGATTGGCAGCCGTGAGTCGATTCGCGAGGCGGTACTGCGCAATATCGGCATCAGCATCATTGCCCGCCAGGAAGTGCCCCATGACCCGCAATTGCGTGTGCTGACCATCGAGAATGCACCGCAGATTCCGGAGTACCTGTATTGCCTCAAGGAGCGCAAAGGGGCGCGGTTGCCGGCGGCGTTTCTTGGTTTGGCTCAGGAAATGTCACCCCTCTGATCGTTCCCACGCTCCGCGTGGGAACGCCGCCGAGGACGCTCCGCGTCCGTGACGCGGAGCGTCACTAGAGACATTCCCACGCAGAGCGTGGGAACGATCATGAGTCCTACACAAATCCACCAATACCACTATCACCTCCTTTTGCCTTTCTGCCACACCAGCTACGCATTGCCTCCCTAGCATGGCCTTCATCCGTTCGATGAGGTGCCACCATGCACACAGCCCTGACCCAACCCGGCGCACCGATGAAAGTGCGCGCAATCCAGAAACGCTTTGGCGCATTCACCGCGCTGGACAACGTCTCCCTGGACGTCGCCGCCGGCGAGCTGGTGTGCCTGCTGGGCCCTTCCGGTTGCGGCAAGACCACACTGCTGCGCTGCATCGCCGGCCTGGAGCGCCAGGACAGCGGTGAGCTTTACCTGGGCGAGCGCGACGTGTCCTTGCTGCCACCCCAGGCGCGGGACTACGGCATCCTGTTTCAGTCCTACGCGTTGTTTCCCAACCTCAGCGTTGAAGCGAACATCGGCTATGGCCTCACCGGCAGCGGCCGCGATGAAGTGCGCAAGCGTGTCGCGCAGATGCTCGAACTGGTCGGCCTGGTGGGCAGCGAAAAGAAGTACCCCGGCCAACTCTCCGGCGGCCAGCAACAGCGCGTCGCCCTGGCCCGCGCACTGGCGCCGGCGCCGTCGTTATTGCTGTTGGATGAGCCGATGTCGGCCCTCGATGCCCGGGTGCGCGAGCACCTGTGCACTGAACTGCGCCAACTGCAGCGGCGCCTGGGCATCACCACCTTGATGGTGACCCACAACCAGGACGAAGCCATGTTGATGGCCGACCGCATTGCCGTGATGAACAACGGCAAGGTCGAGCAGTACGCCACGCCCCAGGAAATCTACGACCGCCCGGCCACGCCGTTCGTGGCGGAGTTTGTCGGCCAGGGCAACTGGTTGCCGTTCAGCCGTAACAGCGCCAGCCATGCCCAGGTGGGTGGGTTGAAGATGCGCCTGGCTGAGGACGCGGGTGTCGCCCAGTCCGGCCGCTTGTTCTGCCGCCCGGAAGCCATTTGCGTCAACCCGCCGGTGCATGAAGAAAACCTGTTCCCGGCCAAGGTTCGCGAGATTACCTTCCTCGGCAACCGCTGCCGCATGAGCTTTGAGCTGGAACAATTGCCGGGCCATCCGTTGCTGGCTGAACTGACGCCGGAAGCCATGCCGCGCCTGGGCGCCCAGGACATCTGGGTGGCGTTGCCGCCGCGCAGCCTGCAGGTGTTTGCCTGAGATGGGGGCTGTGATGACATTGCCGGTACCGCGTCAGGTGTCCCGCGCCGAGTGGGGCGACCGCCTCTTTGTGGTCGGCGGCAAATGGCTCTGGCTGGGCCTGTTGGTGGTGGCGGTGCTGTTGCCGCTGTTGGCGATCTTCTGGCGCGGCTTCAGCAGCGAAGCCGGGCAGGGCGGTGGCCTGGTGGCCGCGCGCGAACTGCTGAGCAGCGCCAACTTCCACTGGTTGCTGGGCAATAGCCTGAAAGTGTCCCTCAGTGTGGCGGCCATCGTCGTGCCGCTGGCCTACTTGTTTGCCTATGCCCTGCAACGCACGCTGATCCCCGGCAAGTCCATCTGGCGCGGCCTGTCCTTGCTGCCATTGATGGCGCCGTCGATGCTGCCGGGCATTGCCCTGGTTTATCTGTTCGGCAACCAGGGCCTGCTGCGGGGTTTGTTCTCGGAGAATATCTACGGTTTCTGGGGCATTGTGCTCGGTGAGGTGATCTACACCTTTCCCCATGCCTTGATGATTTTGCTGTCGGCGTTGTCCCTGGCGGATGCGCGTTTGTTCGACGCCGCTTCTAGCATGGGCGCCAGCCCGGCCCGGGCGTTTCGCAGCATTACCTGGCCGGCCACGCGCCAGGCGGTGTTCGCCGCATTCTGCCTGGTGTTCACCCTGACCATTACCGACTTCGGGGTACCGGTGGTGGTGGGCGGCGATTACCAGGTGCTGGCGCTGGAGGCCTACAAGGCCGTGGTGGGCCAGCAACAGTTCGGTCGCGGCGCGTTGATCGGCATGGTGTTGCTGCTGCCGGCGCTGTTCAGCTTTGGCGTGGATGCGTGGTTGCGCCGTCGGCATGGCGACGCGATGAGCGGCCGCGCCCAGGTGTTCCAGCCAGCGCCATCACGGCTGCGCGACGGGTGCTACCTGGCCATCGTGCTGCTGATTTGCGCGGCGTTGCTGGTGGTGTTCGGCATGGCGGTGTACTCCTCGCTGGTGAAATTCTGGCCGTACAACCTGTCGCTGTCGCTCAACCACTACCAGTTCGAAGACACCGCTGGCGGCGGCTGGCTGGCCTATCGCAACAGCCTCACCATGGCGTTGTGCACGGCGTTGATCGGCAGCGTGCTGATTTTCACCGGTGCCTACCTGATGGAAAAGACCAAGGGTCAGAAGAACCTCAACCTGGCACTGCGCATGCTCAGCTTCGTGCCGATGGCCGTGCCGGGCCTGGTCCTGGGGCTGGGCTACGTGTTCTTCTTCAACCTCAACGGCAACCCGCTGCATGTGTTGTACGGCAGCATGGCGTTGCTGGTGGTGTGCACCATTGCCCACTACCTGACCACCGCGCAGATGACCGCGACCACCGCCTTGCGCCAGTTGGACGCCGAGTTCGAAGCTGCCGCGCTGTCCCTCAAGGCGCCGTTGTATCGCCACTACCTGCGCGTCACGGTGCCGATCTGCCTGCCGGCGCTGCTGGACATCCTGCGCTACCTGTTTGTGTCGGCGATGACCACCGTGTCTGCCGCGATCTTCCTCTACAGCCCCGACACCATCCTCGCCGCCGTCGCCGTGCTGAACATGGACGACGCCGGCAATGTAGGCGGCGCGGCGGCCATGTCGACCCTGATCCTGTTCACCTCGGCCAGCGTCTCGCTGCTGCTGGCGTGGGCCTCACGTGGCGCGCTGCGCCGCTCCCAAGCCTGGCGCCAGCGCGCACCCGGCCAATAAAACATCCCTGAAGGAGGTGCTCCATGTTCAAGCCCCTGGCGCTGGTCGCTGCAGTCCTCACGGCATTCAGCCTGAATGCTTTCGCCAAGACCGAGTTGACGGTGTACACGGCCCTTGAAGCCGAGCAATTGAAGACCTACAAAAAAGCTTTCGAACAGGCCAACCCCGACGTCGAGATCAAGTGGGTGCGCGACTCCACCGGCATCATCACCGCCAAACTGCTGGCCGAGAAAGACCGCCCCCAGGCTGACGTGGTGTGGGGCCTGGCCGCCTCCAGCCTGGCGATCCTCGATCAGCAAGGCATGCTGGAAAACTACGCGCCCAAGGACTTGGACAAGATCGGCAAAAACTACCGCGACGCCGCCAATCCTCCGGCCTGGGTCGGCATGGACGTGTGGGCTGCCACCATCTGCTTCAACACTGTCGAAGCCGAGAAACAGGGCCTCACCAAACCAATAAGCTGGCAGGACCTGACCAAGCCCGAATATAAGGGCAAGATCGTGATGCCTAACCCGGCGTCTTCAGGCACCGGCTTCCTGGATGTCAGCGCCTGGCTCCAGACCTTCGGCGAGAAGCAAGGCTGGCAGTACATGGATGACCTGCATCAGAACATCGGCCAGTACGTTCACTCCGGCTCCAAGCCGTGCAAGCTGGCGGCCTCCGGTGAGTTCCCGATCGGTATCTCCTTCGAATACCCGGCGGTTCAGCTCAAACGCCAGGGCGCGCCGCTGGACATTATCCTGCCCAAAGAAGGCCTGGGCTGGGACATCGAGGCCACCGCCGTGATCAAAGGCACTGCCCACGCTGACGCAGCGAAAAAACTCGCTGACTTCTCCGCCAGCACCGCGGCGATGGATCTGTACAAGGACAACTTCGCCGTGCTCGCCCAACCGGGAATCGCCAAGCCACAGACCGAATTGCCAGCGGACTATGAGCAACGGTTGATCAAGAACGACTTTGTCTGGGCTTCCAAAAACCGTGACAGCATCCTGGCCGAATGGCGTAAGCGTTATGACGGCAAGTCGGAAAAACAGTAACCGATCGTTCCCACGCTCCGCGTGGTAACGCCGCTCTGGACGCTCCGCGTCCGCTTTTAAAGGTCGTGACGCGGAGCGTCACCGGATGAATTCCCACGCGGAGCGCGGGAACCAGAGGACAGTATGAGTAGTGATCTGTTAGTCGTCGGCGCCGGCATTCTCGGCCTCTCCCACGCCTATGCCGCCGCCAGGCGCGGCCTCAAGGTCAAGGTGTTCGAGCGCAGCGCCACGCCATTGGGCGCCTCAGTGCGCAACTTCGGCCAGGCACTGGTCACCGGTCAACCACCAGGGCCAATGCTGGACCTGGCGCGGGAAAGCCGCGAAATCTGGGGTCAGTGGGCGCAAGCGGCGGGCCTGGCGCTCAAGCGCAATGGCTCCTACCTGTTCGCCCGCACCGAAGCCGAAGAACATCTGCTCGAAGCCTTCTGCGCCGGGCGCGCGCGGGAGCACGGCTACAACGTCGAGCTGCTGCAAGGTGCTGCCATGAACGACCTGTACGCTGGCCAGTTCCGTCATCACCGCGCCGCACTGCATGGCAAGGACGATCAGCAACTGTATTCCCGCGAGGCTATCCCGGCGCTGATCCATTATCTGAGCCAGGCGCTGAACGTGGAGTTTCACTTCTCCACCCTGGTGCGGGAGGTTGAACCGGGCCAGTTGCACAGCACGGCGGGCAGCTTTCGCGGCGAGCAGATCATCGTCTGCTCCGGCCACGATTATCAGACCCTGCTGGCCGACGCCATCGCCGCGCTCAACCCGCAAACCTGTCGCCTGCAAATGCTGCGCGCCCGGCCAGCGCTCAACCTGAACCTGCAACATGCCTTGCTCACCGGCTTGAGCTGCGTGCACTACGGCGCCTTTGCCGACCTGCCGGAAGCGGCCGCGGTGCAGGCGCAGATCCTGCGGGAAACGCCGTACCTGCACGAGCACGGCATTCACCTGTTGATCAGCCCTACGCCCCATGGTGAGTTGATCATCGGTGACTCCCACCATTACGACAGCGATCCGTCGCCCTTCAACGCCGAGCAGGTGGATGACTGGCTGATCGAACTGGCGCAGCAGACCCTGGGTTGCAAGGTCCAGGTGGTCGAGCGTTGGCAGGGTGTCTACGGTTCGCGCGGGCCTGGGCCGTTTTCGTTTGTGCAGGCGGCACCCGGCGTCAGCGCTGCCTTGATGCACACCGGCGTAGGGATGAGCGTGGGGCCGGCGATGGCCGAGCGTAATATCAGCACGCTGTGGGGCGCGACGCGATGAGCCCGGAACAGGCGATTGCCCAGGTGTTTGGCTTGTACGAGCAGCACGGCACGGCTGACTACATCGGCGAGCCGGTGTCGCAAATCGAGCACATGTCCCAGGCCGCGCAATTGGCCATGGCCGAAGGGTTTGACGACGAGGTGGTGCTGGCGGCGTTTTTCCACGACATCGGCCACCTCTGCGGCCAGGGCTGCGCGAACATGGGCGGTTATGGTGTGGTCAGCCACGAGCGGCTGGGCGCCGATTACCTGCGCCGCGCAGGCTTCAGCGAACGCTTGGCCAAATTGGTGGAATACCACGTGCAGGCCAAGCGTTACCTGACCTTCAGCCAACCGGACTATTTCGCCCGCTTGAGCCAAGCCAGCCGTCGCACCCTGGGTTATCAGGGCGGCGTGATGAGCGCCGAAGAGGCCAGGGCTTTTGAACAGGACTCGCTATATGCCGTGAGTTTGCGTATGCGCCACTGGGACGAGCAGGCCAAGCAAACGCAGGTGCCGGTGTTGGATCTGCAACTGCTCAAAGCCATGGCCGCCCGACTACTGGCCGCGTAGACGGGCCTTACACACATCGCAGATACGCCGCCTGGAGCCTCGATAGCCGCCGCACTAAGGTGCTTGCTTCTTAGCCAAGGGAGCAACGCAGATGCGCTATTTGAAGGTAGTTGCACAGGATCAAACGGGAGATGGCCGGGCGAATACGGTGCGTCTTCAGTTCTACCAAGGTACGCCCTGCAATCAGGACGAGTTGCTCAATGAGGCCGTAGCCTATGACCTCACCTCAGACGCAAAGGTCGATTACAGCAGGGGAGACGTTACCAATGACGGTCAGGAAAGCAGTCTTGATCGAGCGTTGCTGGATCAATTTGCCAATGCCTATTTGAAGATCAACTGGGTGAATCGCGGCGCCAGTAGCCGGCTTTACATGAAGATCTTTTCCGAAGACTTCTATAAAGACGGCACCCCCGACACCGTGCGCCTGCACTTACACAAAGGCCCAGGGCTGCTGAGTTCGGACGCTCAGGTGTCTTGGAGCGCCGCCTATGATTTTGATAACAACGGTGAACTTGAGTGGAACATTCACGCCGACATCAACTGCGATGGCGTCATTGATGAAGTTGATAAGCACTTGGTCCAGCAATTGGCTGAGCTTTATTTGAAGTTCAATTGGCACACACCTGAGCCCTTCGATGCCAAGGTTGTGGATATTCAGGCACATTGATCAGTAAGCAAAAGACCACACCGTTTGACGCTGCTTACTGAGCATTCAAGGCATGAGCCCCGGTTCATTCAGTTGCAACGACAATGCCTCGACCTGCTCCTGACGTTCGGCCTGGCTCAGTTTGGCGTGGGGGTTGAGGGACGACCATTGCGGATAGGCGCGGGCCTTGTGCAAGGCGTCCGGCAGCTTGCCTTCGCGCCAGGTTTTGTCCTGGGGCGTATCGACCTTGATGCTGTGCATCGCCGCATGCCCGCGCAGGTTCAGGGCCTTGAGCAGTTGGCGTTGGCGCAGGGCGAGCAGGCGCAGCACGCTGTCATCGACGGTGAGTTCGCGTTGACCCTTGATCTTGCCCATCAGGCGGCTGCCATAGCTGCGTGCGGTTTGCAGCGCACCGCCGGCAATCGCGCCGGCCAGGGCAGCAGCGCCCAGTGTCAGGCCACCGACCAGCAGATCCACGCCCGCACCGGCGGCCGCACCGGCGGCGATCCCGCCACCCACGCGCACGCCCAGTTGCTTGAGAGTTTCGGGGTTGAACAGGTCGTCGCCCCAGCGCCCGTCCAGCAACGGCAAGTCGCTGGCGGCGGCGTCCTGTGGGCGGAAGCCGAACAGTTTGAGCAGGGCTTCGACGCACTTTTGTTCGCGCTGGCGCACGGCCTTGCGTAAATCGCTGATGGCCTGGGGCTCATCCTCGGTGGTGACGCTGCGGCGGCAGGCGGCGCAGTCGATCAGCAACTCGGCGATCAGCCGTGCCGCGCTTTGCTGGCGAGCCTGGCGCTGGGCTTCTTGATCGAGGATCAGGCGTTCCAGCTGGGGGCGGGCGTTTTCCAGCAGCAGGGCCAGGCTTTCATACAGCCGACGTTCGCCGTCTTCGGGCGGTGCCACGCTGTCGAAACGCACCAGCGCATGCAGGCCGAGGCGGGCCAAGGCTTCGCGCCAGTCTGGTTCGCGGTGGTCGCTGCTGCTGACAAAGTTGAGCACTGGCAACAACGGCTTGCCGCAACTGGCCAGCACTTGCAGCTCGTCGCGGTACTTGGCCAGCACCGGCTCGCGGGCATCGATCACGTACAGGCCAGCATCCGAGGCCAGCAATTGGCGCAGCACCTTGGCTTCCTGTTCGAAACGCTGGCGTGCCTCGCTGCCTTCCAGGAAACGCGCCAGCCGCGCAGGGCCATCCAGGCGTTCACCGGGGCGGTCGAGGCGTTCCAGGTAATCGAGCAGGGCGATGGCGTCTTCCAGGCCGGGCGTGTCGTACAGCTCCAGCAAGGCTTCGCCATCTACCGATAGGCGCGCACCTTCCACGTGCCGCGTGGTACTGGGGCGATGGGACACTTCGCCAAAGCCGACATCGCGGGTGAGGGTGCGCAGCAGTGAGGTCTTGCCCACGTTGGTGTGGCCGACCACGGCGAGTTTCAGCGGTTTAGTCATGACCGGTCTCCAGCCAGCTTAACGGCGCGCAATCGGCAAACGACAGCTCAAGCTGTTGCAGCGCGGCATGCCAGTCGCCCAGGCGCTCGGCGTCCAGCGCCTGGCCCGGTGGCGCCTGCAGCAGCCATACGCGGGTGTCGCTGGCGCTGCGTGCCAGCTCGGCGATCAGCGCCAGGCTGCCACGGTCGGGCGAGCGGCGCGGGTCACAGGCGATGGCCAGGCGCGCGGGTGGGAAACGGCTGAGTTGCTCCAGCAGTTTGTTGCGTGATTCGCGGCTGTCGAGGATGCCGGCGTTCTTGACGTTGGCAGGCAGTTTGGGGGGCCACGGGTGTTGCTCGTCGAGTTCGATGGCGACTAGCAAGGCGCCATCACTCTCCAGCTCACTTGCGCCGCCGCTGATCGGGTGCAGGTGATCGGGCGCCACATCGTTGACCCCCAGGCGCTCGCTGCTGGGCATCAGGCGTTCGCGCAGTTGGGCGTAGCCGGGCAGGTTGAGGTCCAGGCGCAACGCTGCGCGCCCGCGTTTCCATCGCCACAGGCACAGCAGGGCGAGGATCAACCGCGGCAACAGGCCGTAGACCAGCAACACGCCCACCAGCCAGGCGGCCCAGGCTTGGCGGGCGCTTTCGATATTCAGCGCGGAGTCGCCGCTGGCGCGGATCATCTCCACGGTGGGCACATTGAAACCCAGCAGAGCCGGGAGTGTGCCGAGGGCCTGGGTCACGGCGACAAAGGTATCGGCACCGAGAATGGTGGTTTCCCACACAAACCCGTAGCGGCGGGTGGCAAGCAGGGTCAGCAGGATCACCAGGGCGCTGAGCAAGGCCAGCAACCACAAGCTGTTGACCAGCACACCCACCGCCCAGCGATTGAGTTTTTGCCGTTGCAGCAACAGCAACAACGCCGGGGCCAGTTGCGCGGCCTTGGCGTCACGGGCCAGTTTCTCGCTGAGCCACAACCACAGCCGGCCAAGGCTGGCGCTGTGTTCGCCGGCAAACAGCAGGCCCAGGGCCCAACTGATCAGCAAGATCAGGTTCAGGCCGAGCAGGCTGCCCAAGGCCCAGAACACATTCACCGGGGCCAGGCCATTGCCCAGCGCGGCGAACGCCAAACCGGCGCCGCTGATGACGGCGACCACCGCCAGTAACACCAGCGCCAGGCGTGCGCCTTGCAGCCAGCGGCTGAGCGCGGCGGCCAAACCATCGCGCTCGGCCAGGTGCAGCGCACGCTGCTGGATGCGCGTGGGCAGGTCGCCCCCGGCGGTGCGGGCCAGGCGGTTGGCTTCCAGGTCTTCCAGGGGGCCGGCGTGTTCTTCGCGCAAGCGCACGGTTTCTGTCAGCCAAAGTCTGTGCAGCGGGTTCAGTGCAGTCACGCGCCGTCCTGTCGTGTTGATGAGGTTGGAGCATAACCGCTGGCTCGCCGCTCTGGTATTCTCGTCGCCATGAAAAAAACTCTCCCTTTAAGCCTGATCGCAGCCCTCGGTGAAAACCGTGTGATCGGCGTCGACAACAGCATGCCCTGGCATTTGCCGGGGGATTTCAAATATTTCAAGGCCACCACGCTCGGCAAGCCGATCATCATGGGGCGCAAGACCTGGGATTCCCTGGGCCGACCGCTGCCGGGGCGCTTGAACCTGGTGGTCAGCCGTCAGACCGATCTTGTGCTGGAAGGTGCGCAAGTTTTTCCTTCACTGGACGCGGCGGTAGAGCGGGCTGAGGAGTGGGCCAAGGCGCAAGGCGTGGACGAGCTGATGCTGATCGGCGGCGCGCAGTTGTATGCGCAAGGGCTGGAACAGGCCGATCGCTTGTACCTGACCCGCGTGGCGCTGAGCCCGGAAGGGGATGCGTGGTTTCCAGAGTTTGATAGGAACCAGTGGAAGCTGGTGTCGAATGTCGAGAATCCGGCTGAAGGTGATAAGCCGGCCTATAACTTCGAGGTGTGGGAAAAAGCCTAAAAGCATCGCAGGCAAGCCAGCTCCCACAGTTTGATGTGTGGATACATTCAAATGTGGGAGCTGGCTTGCCTGCGATGGCGGTCTATCAGACCTGCGCTAACTCGGCATGCTCATCGGCATTCAACAGCGCTTTATCCGTCTGCCCCATGATCTGGCTGGTAATCGCCCCGGCCGTCATCGAACCATTCACGTTCAACGCCGTACGGCCCATGTCGATCAGCGGCTCCACGGAAATCAACAGCGCCACCAGTGACACCGGCAAGCCCATGGCCGGCAGCACGATCAGCGCGGCAAAGGTCGCACCGCCGCCGACGCCGGCAACGCCCGCCGAACTCAAGGTCACAATCGCCACCAGGGTCGCGATCCACAGCGGGTCCAGCGGGTTGATGCCCACGGTCGGCGCGACCATCACCGCCAACATGGCAGGGTAAAGACCGGCGCAACCGTTCTGGCCGATGGTCGCGCCAAACGAGGCGGCGAAACCGGCGATGGATTGCGGAATGCCCAGGCGACGGGTCTGCGCTTCAATGCTCAGCGGAATACTCGCAGCGCTGGAGCGGCTGGTGAAGGCGAAGGTCAGCACCGGCCACACCTTGCGGAAGAAGCGCAGCGGGTTGATCCCGGCCAGGGACAGCAGCAGGCCGTGCACCACGAACATCAGGCCCAGGGCCAGGTACGACACCACGACGAAACTGCCGAGCTTGATGATGTCTTGCAGGTTGGAACCGGCGACCACTTTGGTCATCAGCGCCAGCACACCATAAGGGGTCAGCTTCATTACCAGGCGCACCAGGCGCATCACCCAGGCTTGCAGGGTGTCGATGGCGTTAAGGACTTTCTGGCCTTTTTCCACGTCGTCCTTGAGCAGTTGCAGCGCGGCAACCCCAAGGAACGCGGCGAAAATCACCACGCTGATGATCGACGTCGGCTTGGCCCGGGCCAGGTCGGCGAACGGGTTGGCCGGTACGAACGACAGCAGCAACTGCGGGATATTCAGGTCGGCGACCTTGCCTGCGTAATCACTCTGGATCACTTGCAGGCGCGCCATTTCCTGGGTGCCGGCCACCAGCCCTTCGGCGGTGAGGCCGAACAGGTTGGTCAGGCCGATGCCGATCAGCGCCGCGATGGCCGTGGTGAACAGCAGCGTGCCGATGGTCAGGAAGCTGATCTTGCCCAGGGACGAGGCGTTATGCAGGCGCGCCACGGCACTGAGGATCGAGGCGAACACCAGCGGGATCACGATCATTTGCAGCAGTTGCACATAGCCGTTGCCGACCAGGTCAAACCAGCCGATGGAGGCTTTGAGCACCGGGTTGCCGTCGCCATAGATCGTGTGCAACGCCGCGCCGAACAGCACGCCCAGCACCAGGGCGAACAGCACCTTCTTGGCCAGGCTCCAGTTGGTACGGCGGGTTTGTGCCAGGCCCAACAACAGGGCCACGAACACCAATAAATTGAGAATCAGGGGCAGATTCATTGAAGCTCCGTTGAGAAGGCAGCCAATCGCGTGAGCCTGCGATTGCGAACCGGGAAGCCTAACAGCTTGAAATATATTGATTTAATACCGATATGGAATGGTAACTGTCGTTTTTGGAATAAGGGTTTGACGCTCAGGCGTATGCCCTTGGCGTGATCACGACGTCCTGGGTCGTGCTCGGGCGATAACTGTCATACGGATTTGTTAGCGTCGATGTCTTTCACTTGAGGGAGACAACGCCTATGAAGCTCGCGCCGAAACTATTGGTATCCGCCGCCTTTTGCCTCGGGCTTGCCAGCCAGGCGTTTGCCGCCACCGAGTTGAAACACTGGCCGGCACCTGCCGCCAAACAGCTCAATGAAATGATCGCCGCCAACGCCAACAAGGGTAACTACGCGGTGTTCGACATGGACAACACCAGCTACCGTTACGACCTTGAAGAGTCGCTGCTGCCGTTCATGGAAAACAAGGGCCTGATCACCCGCGAAACCATGGACCCTTCGCTCAAGCTTATCCCCTTCAAAGACACCGCCGATCATAAGGAAAGTCTGTTCAGCTACTATTATCGTCTGTGCGAAGTCGACGACATGGTCTGCTACCCGTGGGTTGCGCAGATTTTTTCCGGCTTTACCCTCAAGGAACTCAAAGTGCAGGTCGACGAGCTGATGGCCTCCGGCAAGCCCGTGCCGGTCAGCTATTTCGAAGGCGACGTGGTGAAAAAATCCGAGATACAGCCGCCGAAAGTCTTCACCGGCCAGGCCGAGCTGTACAACAAACTGATGGAAAACGGCATCGAGGTCTATGTGATGACCGCCGCGTCCGAGGAGCTGGTGCGCATGGTCGCGGCTGATCCGAAGTACGGCTACAACGTCAAACCCGAGAACGTCATCGGCGTGACCACGATGCTCAAGGACCGCAAGACCGGCGAGCTGACCACCGCACGCAAACAGATCACTGCCGGCAAGTATGACGAGAAGAGCAACCTCGGCCTGGAACTGACCCCTTACCTGTGGACCCCGGCGACCTGGATGGCCGGCAAGCACGCGGCGATCCTCACCTATATCGACGAGTGGAAAAAACCGGTGATAGTCGGCGGTGATACACCGACCAGCGATGGCTACATGCTGTTCCACGATGTGGACGTGGCCAAGGGCGGCATCCACCTGTGGATCAACCGCAAAGACAAGTACATGACCCAACTCAACGGCATGATCGCCAAGCACGCGGCGGCGCAAGCCAAGGAAGGGCTGCCGGTGACGGCGGACAAGAACTGGGTGATCGTCAAGCCGGAAGATATCCAATAAGACCGAGTCACCTGCCTTCGCGAGCAAGCCCGCTCCCACATTCGACCGAGTTTCAACCTGAAATGCGGTCAACTGTGGGAGCGGGCTTGCCCGCGAAGGCGGTCTTAAGAACACCGCCGACTCAAAGGCAAAATAGATATCAATTGCGAACTAATCTCATTCTTTGCTAGCGTGCGCACTCCCTGAACCGTCCGTTCTTCTCAAGGTAGTGCTGTGTCCTCCTGGAATACGCAGATCGCGCGCCTGTTCGCGGAGCAGAAGAAAGCCCTCGAAGCCTTCGTCACGCGCCGCACCGGCAGCGCCCAGGTGGCTGCCGACCTGACCCAGGAATCCTTCCTGCGCCTGGCGCGCCTGGAGTCCGGCGAGAAGATCGATAACCTACCCGCGTTCCTCTTCACCATTGCCAGCAACCTGGTGCGCGACCACCAGCGCCAGGCTATCCGCCGCGAGCGCCTGGATGCCGGCGCACCGAGCGAAGAACTGCCCTGCAGCAACCCCGGAGCCGACGAACAACTGGCCGCCTATCAGCAGGAGCGACTGATGCAGGATGCGATCCTGGGCCTGCCCGAGGCGACTCGGCAGATCTTCCTGCTCTATCATGTCGACGAGCTTTCCTACCGCGAGATTGGCGAACGCCTGTCGATCAGCCCGCGCAGTGTGGAATACCAATTGCGTCGCGCCTTGATTGAATGCCGTGGGTACATCAAGACGCGCCTAGCCTGCGATGCACAAGGACGTCGGTCATGACTGCCCTGCCTACTGCTGATGTGTTGTTCGAAGAGGCGTCCGGCTGGTATTTCCGCCTGCACGCCGAGGACTTGACCCCGGCTGAAATGGACGCCTTTGCTGCGTGGCTCGGGCAGGGCCAGGCGCAGGATGATGCCTGGCAGGAAGTGCAGGCGATGCTTGGCGGCCTGCGTGAGCCGGCGCGCGTCATTCGCCGTGCCGAGCAGGCCACCTGGCGTACACCGCTGCGGCGCTGGGCGTATGCGGCTGCCGTGTTGCTGGCCGTGGGCCTGACCGTGCAAAGCACTCCCTGGCTTGACCGCTTGCGCGCCGACTACGCCACCGCCACTGGCGAGTCGCGCAGCATCGAACTGGCCGATGGTTCCCACCTTCAACTCAACACCGACAGTGCGGTGCAAATCCGCATGAGTGCGGGTGAGCGGCAGATCCGTTTGCTGCGTGGTGAAGGTTTCTTCGATGTGACCAAGGACCCCGCGCGGCCCTTCGTGGTGCAGTCGGGCGACGGCTGGGTGAAAGTGGTCGGCACCCAGTTCAGTGTGACGCGACGTGATGACCAGACGCGTGTGCAGGTAGCGCAGGGCAAGGTTGAGGTCAGTGCAGGGAGCGGCACACCGGTCTATCTGGAACCGGGGCGGGCCGTGGAGTATCAGGGCCAGCACCTTGCCGACGTCCACGGTTTCGACCAGGCCAGCGGCTTTGCCTGGCGTCAGCGGCAACTGGTGTTCCGTCAGCAACCTTTGTCGGTGGTGGTCTCTGAGCTGAACCGCTACTGGCCCGGCAAGACGCTGGTGCTCGGTGATGCGTTGCGCAATCGGGTAGTGTCCGGCGTGTTCGAAATCGACAAACCCGATGCCGTGCTCAAGGCGCTGGAATACACCCTCAACCTGCGTGCCGAGCATTACACCCCGTATTTGCTGGTGTTGCGTGAAGGCAATGCGTCCTGACGGCAATTTCTCAAAATATTTTCAGGGTTTCCCCGTAAGCCATCGTCCTTGATCACTGAGGCGTAAATAGTAAGCACTCTCAAGTAGTGCGGCGCCGATCACAGACTTTTTGTACCGGGGAGCACCATTCATGGCACACCGATTCGCCACACGGCCCTTGCTGGCCTTGGCCATTTCCTTGGCCAGCTGTATCGCGCCGTCGTACCTGCAGGCCGCGGAGGCCAACCAGGCCCAGACCTACCGCTTCGATATTGCCGGGCAGGGCCTGGACGCTGCGCTGGCGGCGTTCTCGGCGGTGACGCGGGTTCAGGTGCTAGTGAATGGGGAGTTGACCCAGGGGGTGATATCGCCGGGTGTGAAGGGCAACCTGGGGCAGCGTGAAGCCTTGGGGCAACTGCTCGGCGGCACGGGGCTGAGCGCGGCGTTTATCAATGCCGATACCGTCACCCTGGAAAAACGTGTGGTAGCAGGCAATGCCCTGGAAGTGGGCACCACCACCATCACGGCCGAACGCCTGGGCGTCACCACCGAAGGCACGGGCTCGTACACCACGGGGGCCGTGACCCTGGGCAAGGGCGAACAAAAACTCAAGGACATCCCGCAGTCGGTCAGCGTCATGACCCGCAAGCAGATGGATGATCAGAACACCACCAAGCTCTCTGAAGTGGTCAAGCGCACACCCGGCCTGACAGCGACCAAGTCTCCCGGCTCCGGAATGTTCATCTTCTCCCGCGGTTTCGAGGTTGGCACCCTGCAATACGACGGTGTGGGAATTCCACGTAACACTTACACCTTGGGCAGCTATCTCACCGAAAACATGGCCATTTACGACCGCGTCGAGACGCTGCGCGGCCCGGCCGCCTTGCTGCAAGGTGCCAATAGCCCCGGCGGCACCATGAACCTGGTGCGCAAGCGCGGGCAGCAAGCGCCGACGGCGACCATTACCGCCAAGGCTGGCTCATGGGACCACTACGGCACTCAGGTCGATGTCGGTGGCCCGCTGAACGCCGAAGGCACCTTGCGCGGCCGCTTCGTGGCGGATTACGACACCACCGACTCCTTCGTCGACTATGCGGGCGGCTGGAACCAGACGGTTTATGGCGCCGTCGACTACGATTTCACTCCCGACACCACCGTCGGCCTGGGCATCAGTAACCAGAAGGGCCATTCGCGCCCCAACTTCATGTCGTTGCCCCGTTATGCCGACGGCAGTGATATCGGTCTGCCACGTTCGACATTTGTCGGCGCCAGTTGGAACCGCAGCGTCAACAATCAGACTCAGGTGTTTGCCGACATCGAGCACCGCTTCAACGATAACTGGAAAGTGAAAGCCGCACTGGTAGCCATGGATGAGCACAACGACGCAACCTACCAGGCGACGTGGGACACGGTACCCGTCGGCGGTGGCACTGTGCCCTATGTGGATTGGATCACCGACTTCAATACCAAGAGCCGCGGCGCGGATGTGTATGTAAACGGCAAGTTTGAGGGGCTGGGCTTCCAGCAGGAAGTGGTGCTGGGCGCCAACTATTCCAAGCTCACCACCGACGACCAGTGGGCACGGGCTTCAAATCCCGGCGCGGATATCTTCAACATCGACCACAACCGCCCACAGCGCGACAAATACCAATTGTTCCAGGAGGGTGCCGCCTCGAAGAGCTGGTATGACATTCGCCAGAAAGGCATCTATGGCACCTGGCGTGTGAAAGTCCTGGACCCGCTGACGTTGATCGTCGGTGCGCGTACCAGTTGGTATGACTATTCCTACATTGGCCAAAGTGGTTTCAAAGGCACATATGGTGCCCCGCAAGACAATACCACCCAGTCCAATGGCAAGGTTACGCCCTACGCCGGCCTGGTCTATGCGCTCAACGAGCAGTGGTCGGCGTACGCCAGCTATGCCGATGCCTTTGAGCCGCAAACCAACCTGACCACCTCCGGCTCCCTGCTCAAGCCTATCGAGGGCAAAAACTACGAGTTGGGCATCAAGGGAGAGCTGGCTGACGGGCGCCTCAATACCTCGTTTGCGATCTTCCGTTACGATCAGGAAAACCGTAGCGTGCAGGACCTGCAAGGGCCAATGAACTGCAATGGTTGGTACTGCTCGGTCGCCTCTGGCAAGGTCCGCAGCCAAGGCTTTGAAGCCACACTCAGTGGTGAGGTGCTGCCAGGCCTGCAGCTGGCCTCCAGCTACACCTACAACACCACTGAATTTCTCAAGGACGACACCTACGAAGGCAAGATTTTCAGCACCTGGACCCCCAAGCACTTGCTCAAGGTCTGGGGTGATTACCAGTTGCCGGGCGATTGGCAGCATTGGAGCGTGGGTGCCGGTGTGTCCGCGCAAAGCAGCACCGAAGCCTATGACCGTACGTTCAGCGTGCCGGGCAATGCACTGTGGGATTCGCGGGTGGCCTACAAGATCAACCAGGAATTCACCGTGGCGGCAAACCTGAACAACATGTTCGACAAGAAGTATTACATCCCGGCCTACAACGCGAACTGGGGCAGCAACTACTACGGCGACCCACGCAATGTGATGTTCACCATGACCTACACCCCACAGTTCTAAGAGATTACCTATATCCAATGTGGGGGCTGGCTCGCCCGCGATGGCGGTATGCCAAACAAGAACTCACCGGCAGGCCCATAGCTATCGCAGGCAAGCCAGCTCCCACAGTTGATCCTCGGTGTTGTGGAGGCTTTGGCCAGGCAAAAAAATGCCCCGCACCTGGCGGGGCATTTTTACGCGCGGGGCTTACAGGCCGTCGAGCATGGCTTTGTTGCGTACCGCACCCTTGTCGGCGCTGGTGGCCAGCAGGGCGTAGGCCTTCAACGCGGTGGTGACTTTGCGCGGACGCTTTTCTACCGGCTTCCAGCCTTTCTTGTCCTGCTCAACCCGGCGTGCCGCCAGTTCTTCATCGCTGATCAACAGGTTGATCGAGCGGTTTGGAATGTCGATCAGCACCTTGTCGCCATCCTGCACCAGGCCAATCGCGCCGCCGGCAGCGGCTTCCGGGGAAGCGTGTCCGATGGACAGGCCCGACGTGCCGCCGGAGAAACGGCCGTCGGTCAGCAGGGCGCAGGCTTTGCCCAGGCCTTTGGATTTCAGGTAGGACGTGGGGTAAAGCATCTCCTGCATACCCGGGCCGCCTTTGGGGCCTTCGTAGCGGATGATCACGATGTCGCCTTCCTTGACTTCGTCCGCGAGGATGCCGCGTACCGAGCTGTCCTGGCTTTCGTAGATCTTGGCGCGGCCTTCGAAAACGTGGATGGATTCATCCACACCCGCCGTTTTGACCACACAACCGTCGAGGGCGATGTTGCCGTACAGCACGGCCAGGCCGCCTTCTTGCGAGTAGGCGTGCTCGACACTGCGGATGCAGCCGTTTTCACGGTCGTCGTCCAGGGTGTCCCAACGGGTCGACTGGCTGAACGCGGTCTGGGTGGGGATACCGGCCGGGCCGGCCTTGAAGAAGGTGTGCACGGCTTCGTCGTCAGTCTGGGTGATGTCCCATTTGGCGATGCCTTCGGCGATGGATTTGCTGTGCACGGTCGGCAGATCGGTGTGCAGCAGGCCGCCACGGGCCAGGGAGCCGAGGATCGAGAAGATCCCGCCGGCGCGGTGCACATCTTCCATGTGGTACTTCTGGATATTCGGCGCGACCTTGCACAGTTGCGGCACGTGACGGGACAGGCGGTCGATGTCGCGCAGGTCGAAATCGATCTCGGCTTCCTGGGCGGCGGCCAGCAGGTGCAGGATGGTGTTGGTGGAACCGCCCATGGCGATGTCCAGGGTCATGGCGTTTTCGAACGCCTTGAAGTTGGCGATATTGCGCGGCAACACCGACTCATCGTTCTCGCCGTAGTAGCGCTTGCACAGCTCGACGATGGTGCGGCCGGCCTGCAGGAACAACTGCTCGCGGTCGCTGTGAGTGGCCAGTGTGGAACCGTTGCCCGGCAAAGCCAGGCCCAAGGCTTCGACCAGGCAGTTCATCGAGTTGGCGGTGAACATGCCGGAGCACGAACCGCAGGTCGGGCAGGCGCTTCGCTCGTATTCCGCAACCTTCTCGTCAGAAGCGCTGGAATCGGCGGCGATTACCATGGCGTCGACGAGGTCGAGGCCGTGGGAGGCGAGTTTGGTCTTGCCGGCTTCCATCGGGCCGCCGGAGACGAAGATCACCGGGATGTTCAGGCGCAAGGCAGCCATCAACATGCCGGGGGTGATCTTGTCGCAGTTGGAGATGCACACAATGGCGTCGGCGCAGTGGGCGTTGACCATGTATTCCACGGAGTCGGCGATGATCTCGCGGCTCGGCAGCGAATACAGCATGCCGTCATGGCCCATGGCGATGCCGTCGTCCACGGCAATGGTATTGAATTCTTTTGCCACGCCACCGGCGCGTTCGATCTCGCGGGCGACCAGTTGGCCCAGGTCCTTGAGGTGAACATGGCCCGGCACGAACTGGGTGAACGAGTTGGCAATTGCGATGATCGGCTTCTTGAAGTCGTCATCTTTCATCCCCGTGGCACGCCACAGCGCGCGCGCACCGGCCATGTTGCGGCCGTGGGTGGATGTTTTCGAGCGGTAATCAGGCATTGGAGCACTCCGGGCGGCTAATCAAGTACTAAAGGGGAGTGAGCTTCTAATTGACGACTGGAACACTCAGAAAATGGCCGTGTGTCCGGTAGTTGCCACTCGCATCGCGGGATCGCCGCTTGCTTGGGCCTCGAGCTCATAAACCCGCCGGGGGATGACTGGCGATGAATAGGGCCGATTCTACACCGCTGGCGGCTGGAGGGAATGGGCGTATGTGTATTGGCGGGTTCAACCGACGTTCAGCAATTCCAGGCGACGTGAAATCAACGAATTCAACACGAGGGCCGCTGTACTCAGCAGCAAAAAAGCTAATGCCAGGGTCATCTGCGGGTTATCTGTACTCATGTTGATCAATGCGCTAATCAATCCACCCAGTATAAAAATTAAAGTGTTCCCAGCCGACGCCGCGGTGCCTGCATTTTCCGGAAACACGTCCATAGCTTTAGAGGTAGCGATGGGCCGACAAATGGTAGTTCCGGTGGTGCAGACGATCATTGGGATTAATACTGTCATCGTTGAAAGCTCAAAAGTGCTTGAAAAAAAGAGCATCAATAGCCCAGAACAAAAAATCAGGGCCAAACCGAGCACGATTTGAACCTTGGGCGCCAGCCTATTAGCGAGTATGCGAGCTACGATGCCGCCAGCAATATACGCCGCGCCGTAAAGTAGCAAGGCTAGTGAGAATTCATAAGTGGATAGCTGCAACTGATCCATGAAGATGAGCGGTGATATGACGATGAATGAAAAGTGGCAGGCGAAAGCAATTGCTGCAATTAGCCAGTAACCGACGAAACTGCGGTTGCTGAGTACCCGTTGATAAGCGCAGAAAATATCTTCTTTTGGATGAGAGTTTACATGATGATTGTCTAGTAAAAAATACGCGATTGACAAAACGCCAAGGGCCAATACGATAAAAAGAAAAAAGCTGCCAGGCCAGTCAAAAAGCTGTTGCAGTACACTACCAAGTAGCGGAGATATTGAAATAAAAATGCCACTCGCCGTGATCATCAGAATTCTCAACTGGTCCCTTTCTTTACCTTCAAACATATCCTGAACCAACGCCTGTGACAGCACGAAGCAGCCGCAACCGATGGCTTGGACCATTCTAAATATCAGAAACCACATATATTCGGTAGAGAATACGCAACCGGTGGCACCTGCAATGGATACAACCATCCCGCTAATCAACAACCCCTTGCGCCCTACGATATCTGAGAGTGGTCCGATTAAAAGTTGTGATAGGGAGATACCGATAGCAAAAAGGCTAATAGAGAACGCAATATCCGAAGGTTTATTTTGAAAGTGTTCAGCCAGTGCGGGGAAAGAAGGGAGTAAGACATCTAGAGGGAAAACACCAAGTAACACCATGGTCATTAATAGCACGATCGCCGACCTTTGTCTTTTTTTGTTACCGTTAGCGGTACGTGTCTTATTCATCTATAAGCCCCACATTTGAGAACAGCTGGCGAATATCAGTTCGTTTAAAAAAACCTGCTTTTTTCAATGCTTGAAATGTGGTGCTGGCACCTTCGCGAGCGCGAAGAATATGGGCGTGCGGGTCAGCCATCATGGTCACGACTTGATCGACGGTGGTCTCACTTAATTGCACGCTTCGTAAACTCAATTCGAGCCATTTTTTATCCGTCTCAAAGAAAATAAGGATAATATCTAAGAGCTGTTTGGCAGATAAAATTCGTTGCTCGTCACTCATCTGAATCCACAAATAATGAAAGACTTCGCTAAAATATCGACTGTGTCGGGCCTCGTCAGCGAGGTGATCTTTGAGCATCTCCTGAACGCAGCAGACCAAGTTTTTTTGATAAACATCACGTAGATCTTTTGCAATGATGGTTTCCGATACGAAACCAATTAGAAGCCACGTGATCGACTTCTGCTTATTCGGGGTGGTATGGATTAGCTGATTGAGTTTTGTTATTCGTCTGTGGATAGTTGATTGAGTTGCCATATCATAAAATTTACTGACTTGTTCGGCAAGCTGATAGGAGAATAGCGCGTGATAACCTTCGTCAGTGTAAAGCTGCAGTGCCGCTGTTTTCATACGAGAAGGTATCGTAAATTCAAGCTCGTCATGAATTATTAGTTCTACGGAGCGATTAACGATCTGGTGTTCAAGTAGTGTTGTGTAGTTTAGGAAGTTTACTAAGTGATTGGCGCAGAGACGCTTAGTGATGGCTTTGTCGGCTAATTTGACTTCCGGATGTTTAAGATAGGGAAGTAGGGCGGGAGGAAACCAATCTCTTGACTCCAGCTGTTTCTCTAAATCTGGAGGTAACTTGTATTGGTAATCACTGGTTCTTACTGATGCGCGGGTGTTCCAGTCTCCAAGAGTGAAGCTGGCTTTCCACAGATTAGAGTCGATGAGCGGCTCAACCATAATTCCTACCCTCGGTTGTTTAGCAGCGATTTTAGTTCCCTGCATATCACTTGTCCGTCGCTTTTACCGCACCCGACAAAAAATAAGACTTGTTCAGGATTGTTTTCTTCAAATCCTAATAAGGATTCAACCTGATTGTCTGTAAGTGCGCCCGTTAACCAAGTGCTCAGTCCCATCGCTGTCGCGACCAGTTGGTAGGTTTGTGAAATATGACCCGCTTCGACATAAGCCATTCGATAAGCTCGTGAGTGCTCGTATTTCCACCAGAGTTTGTCAAATCGACAAGTGATGAAGAGACCTGCCGGGAGTTCGTTAATGAAGTGCTGTCCTGAAAGCACTTGCCCCAATGCCGTTTTCAGTTGCGTATTGACGGTACTTAGAGTGTGCTCGGATGCGTTATAAGCGTAAATGCCGGGCTTCAACCCATCTATATTTTTAGCGTAAAGGAAACCTTCACACGCGTTTAATCCCCCACCGGAAGGGCTGCTCCTTCGGGCTTCGAGTCCTTTCGCAATACTTTCATCAACATTGTTTGCTCTTTCGTTTAAGTGTCCTAAGCACAAGTAAAGAATTGTACTTATGGTTTGCAGGGCAACGGATTCGCCTGTGAATGAACGGCAGGTTTTTCGGGTGAGCAATGCACTTTGAAGTGAGTTCTCTGACAGGTTGATAGGTGCTGGCAAGCGAATTAATGGAGTGTCAGCTTTGTGTTTGTGTATTCGGTCTGGAGGGGGAGGTGTTGATAATGTTTTTGTACAATGGTCTAGGTAGATGCTCGCCCATTCGTCTGCGTTTTCGGGCATTTGATCGCAAGGTATGTTTTTGGTGCCAATATGGAAAATTTTTGATAACTCATCCCAGCCCCAATTAATTGGCGGAGAAGGTGTGTCTGTCAAAATTTCGGCTTCTAATAGCTGAGTGTCTATTGGGTTTGAATTGTCGAAGATTTTTGGATCGTTTATCAGTTTGGTGAGTCGTACTGAGTATTCTAGATTGAGCTCGTATTGTTTGTGATTTTTATAGTTCCAAACTATCGCTGTAGGTGTTTTTGGGAGTATAAATATATAAGGGTTTATCTGCATTGCACTGCCTCCGTGCGGAGCGGAAAAACGCTGGGTAGCCGGCACTCCCCAGCGTTTTAGTTGCTTAGCGGGCTTTCAGTGCTACCAAGAAAGCCAAGTTGGCGATGTGGGAAGTTTCCAGTTTGATATTTTTCATTTTGGATCTCCTTATTTTCAACTTTATATTTAATTAAAGTGTCGCCGTCATCGGTGACAATTGAATAATAGGATTTAATGATGAAATTTCAAGAAAAAAACGCGTAGGAATGTTCGAGTTTTTTTGTCGGATTGGTACTACGAAGTGGCGTGGGGTAGTTATTCTATGCTTAATAGGCAGTCGGTAAAATACGGTCGGGCGGAATGGCTTAGATGTAATGAAATCATGGGAGATCCATTTTGGATCCCCCATTCAGATGTTAATCAGCTATTAGGCAACAACCGGCACGTAATGCTCTTGATATACCGCGTCTCGGCAATCGCCGGGTGCACCGGGTGGTCCGGGCCTTGGCCGCCGCGTTCGAGCATCTGGATGTTGCGGTCCAGATGGCGGGCGCTGGTGAGCAGGATGTTTTGCAGGTCATCTTCCGGCAGGTGCATGGAGCATGAAGCGCTGACGAGGATGCCGTCCTTGCTGAGCAGGCGCATGGCTTGCTCGTTGAGGCGGCGGTAGGCGCCTTCGCCGTTTTTCATGTCTTTTTTGCGTTTGATGAAGGCCGGTGGGTCGGCGACGATCACGTCGAAGCGTTCTTCGCTGGCTTTCAGTTCCTTCAAGGCTTCGAACACGTCGCCTTCGATGCAGGTCATTTTCTCGGCAAAGCCGTTCAGCGCGGCGTTGCGTTCTACGCCGTCGAGGGCGAAGGCGGAGGCGTCGACGCAGAACACTTCACTGGCGCCAAAGGCCGCCGCTTGCACGCCCCAGCCGCCGATGTAGCTGTACAGGTCCAGTACACGCTTGCCCTTGGCATACGGGGCCAGGCGGGCGCGGTTCATGCGGTGGTCGTAGAACCAGCCGGTTTTCTGGCCCTGGATCACCGGGGCTTCGAATTTCACGCCGTTTTCTTCCAGCGCCACCCACTCCGGCACCAGGCCGAATACGGTTTCGACGTAGCGGTTGAGGCCTTCGGCGTCACGCGCGGCGGAGTCGTTCTTGAACAGGATGCCGCTGGGCTTGAGCACTTGGGTCAGTGCGGCGATCACGTCTTCTTTATGCGCTTCCATGGTCGCTGAAGCGATCTGTACTACCAAGATGTCGCCGAAACGGTCGACCACCAGGCCCGGCAACAGGTCGGAATCACCGTAGACCAGGCGGTAGAACGGCTTGTCGAACAGGCGGTCACGCAGGGACAGGGCCACGTTGAGGCGGTGCACCAGCAGCGACTTGTCCAGCGGCAACTTGATGTCGCGCGACAGCAGGCGGGCGCAGATCAGGTTGTTCGGGCTCATGGCCACGATGCCCAGGGTCTTGCCGCCGGCTGCTTCCAGGATAGCCTGGTCGCCTGCCTGGAAGCCGTGGAGTGGGGTGGCGGCCACGTCGATTTCGTTGCTGTAGACCCACAGGTGGCCGTTGCGCAAACGACGATCGGCGTTGGCTTTGAGACGCAGGCTTGGCAGGGACATGACGTCGCTCCGGAAAAAAGAGCGGGAGTATACCCTTTGCGCACTCTTTCATGTGGGAGCTGGCTTGCCTGCGATGCGGGCGGCGCGGTGTATCAGACGTACGGTGGTGATGCTATCGCAGGCAAGCCAGCTCCCACATTCGATCGGGTTTCACTTGGCTTTTTGGGTGTCGGCCATGTCGGCATAAGGGGTAGAATTCGCGCCTAGCCCAGAGTGTGTACTTATGTCCCAAGAGCTTTCCCCCGAGCAGATCCAACAGGCCCTGCAAGGCATCAGCGTGCCGCCTCAACCGCAAATCATGGTGGATTTGCAGATGGAGCAGTACATGCCCGACCCGGACCTGGAAGTGATTGCGCGGTTGATCTCCCAGGACCCGGGCTTGTCCGGTGCGCTGCTCAAGATTGTCAATTCGCCGTATTACGGCCTGAGCAATAAAATCGCTTCGATCCAGCGTGCGGTGAACCTGCTGGGCAGCCGTTCGATCATCAATCTGATCAACGCGCAGTCGATCAAGGGCGAGATGTGCGACGACACCATCGTCACCCTCAACCGTTTCTGGGACACCGCCCAGGATGTGGCCATGACCTGCCTCACCCTGGCCAAGCGCACCGGTTCCCAGGCCGTGGACGAAGCCTATGCCTTGGGCCTGTTTCATGATTGTGGCGTGCCGCTGATGCTCAAGCGCTTCCCCAATTACATGGCGGTACTGGAAGAAGCCTACGCCAATGCCGGCCCGGATTGCCGCGTGGTCGACACCGAAAACAAAGCGTTCCACACCAACCATGCGGTGGTTGGCTACTACACCGCCAAGTCCTGGCGCCTGCCGGAGCATGTCACCGACGCCATCGCCAATCACCACAACGCCCTGGCGATTTTCAGCGATGAGACGTCGCGCAACCCGCAGCTCAAGAACCTGCTGGCCATTTTGAAGATGGCTGAGCATATCTGTTCGTCCTATCGCGTACTGGGCAACCAGCCGGTGGATCATGAGTGGAATGCCATCGGCCACCTGGTGCTGGATTACGTGGGCCTGTCGGACTACGACTTCGAGAGCCTGAAGTTGTCGATCCGCGAACTGGGCGCGCACTGACCCGTCATTCAAGAGGTACACATGCCCGAGTTACCAGAAGTCGAAACCACCCGCCGCGGGATCGCCCCGCACCTGGAAGGCCAGCGCGTCAGCCGCGTGGTGGTGCGTGAGCGGCGCCTGCGCTGGCCGATTCCGGAAGACCTGGATGTGCGCCTGTCGGGGCAGCGCATCGTGCTGGTGGAGCGCCGGGCCAAATACCTGTTGATCAATGCTGAAGTGGGCACCTTGATCAGCCACCTGGGCATGTCGGGCAACTTGCGCCTGGTGGAAGTCGGCATGCCGGCGGCCAAGCATGAACACGTGGATATCGAGCTGGAATCGGGTATGGCCCTGCGCTACACCGACCCGCGGCGCTTCGGTGCGATGCTCTGGAGCCACGACCCGCACAACCATGAGTTGCTGATGCGGCTGGGGCCGGAGCCGTTGACTGACCTGTTTGACGGTGAGCGCTTGTTCCAGTTGTCTCGCGGCAAGTCGATGGCGGTGAAGCCGTTCATCATGGACAACGCGGTGGTGGTGGGTGTGGGTAATATCTATGCGACAGAGGCGCTGTTTGCAGCGGGGATTGACCCGCGGCGCGCCGCTGGCGGGATTTCACGCGGGCGTTATTTGAAGCTGGCGATTGAGATCAAGCGGGTACTGGCCGCTGCCATTGAGCGGGGCGGTACCACGTTGCGGGACTTTATCGGCGGCGATGGGCAGCCGGGGTATTTCCAGCAGGAATTGTTCGTGTATGGCCGTGGTGGCGAGGCGTGCAAGGTTTGCGGCACTGAGCTACGCAATGTGGTGCTGGGGCAGCGGGCGAGTGTGTTTTGCCCTCGGTGTCAGAGCTGATGGCTGTGTGAGGGCTGATATCGTTATCGCAGGCAAGCCAGCTCCCACAGTTGAAGGTATTCACCTATCCAATGTGGGAGCTGGCTTGCCTGCGATGAGGCCCTTACGGGCAATGAAGAGGCTTAGGCCTTACCGGTAATCTTGCGGTACTTCTCCATCAACTGCTCTTCAGTCTCAGGGTGTGCCTCATCCAGCGGGATGCAATCCACCGGGCATACCTGCTGGCACTGCGGTTCGTCGTAGTGGCCGACGCACTGGGTGCACAGGTTAGGGTCGATCACATAGATCTCTTCGCCCTGGGAAATGGCGGCGTTCGGGCACTCGGGTTCGCAGACGTCGCAGTTGATGCAATCGTCGGTGATGATCAGGGACATGGAAACTCCTGCCAGGGCACTCTGCCAAGGCATCTGAAAACTAATGCGCGCAATTGTGCCGCATTGGCGCCCGCAGTGCGAGCAGGCACCGACCGGGCAGCCTTACTTCTTGAAGCGTAGCGTCAGCGCATCGGCCACGGCTGGGTGCACGAACTTGGTGATATCTCCGCCCAAAGCGGCGATTTCACGCACCAACGTCGAGGAAATGAACGAATAACGCTCCGACGGCGTGAGGAACAGGCTTTCCACGTCCGGTGCCAATTGGCGGTTCATGTTGGCTAGCTGGAATTCGTATTCGAAGTCCGACACCGCACGCAGGCCACGCAGGAACACATTGGCGTTCTGCTCCTTGGCGAAATGCGCCAGCAATGTCGAAAAGCCCACTACTTCCACATTCGGCAGGTGCTTGGTGACCTCTTGCGCCAGCTCCACACGTTGTTCCAGGGGAAACAACGGGTTTTTCTTGGGGCTGGCCGCGACCGCGATGATCACATGGTCGAACAGGCGAGAGGCGCGTTCGACCAGATCGCCATGGCCTTTGGTAATCGGGTCGAAGGTACCTGGGTACAACACTCGGTTCATCGCGTCGTCCTGGCGGAGTCCGTTGGGGAACCGGATGGTATCGCAGCATTACCGGTGGGCCAAGTCGACTTATGTAGATAGATGCCGTGAATACCCTGTTTTTTCATGCCGTTTTCAGACGTTCGGCCAATGCGCTCGCCAGTTGCGCGGTCAATCCGTACACCGACAATTGCGGGTTGGCGCCAATGCTGGTGGGGAACAGCGAGCCATCGTGGATCGACAGGTTACGCAACTGATGATGGCGACCCAGGCTGTCGGCCACGGCATTTTTTGGCTCTTCACCCATGGCGCAACCGCCCATCACGTGGGCGCTGCCCAGGGTGGTGCGATGCAGTTCCAGATTCAAACCGTCGATCACGCTGCGCGCTTCGGCCAAGTTGTTCACAAAGCGCGCGTCGTGATGCAGGGGCTTGACCGATTTGGCCCCCGCCGCGAACTGAATCTCGGCCATGCTGTGGAAGGCCCGGCGCAGGCCGTCCCAGGCGTAGGGGGAGACCTGATAGTCGAGCACTGGCGTGCCATCACCGCGCAACTCTACGGTGCCGCCCGGGCTGTCGGGGTGAAAACCGTCGCGCAGCAGGGCGAGCATGGCGTGGGTGTGGGGTAGTTGGTTCATGTCCAAGGCGTTCTGCTTGCCGTAGCCACCGAACAGGGTGCTCGCCAGGCCTGGATGCAGGGGCGGTGCTTCCAGTTTGTAGGACATTTTGCCGGTAGTGCCGTCCTGCCATTGGAAATGGTCGGAGTAGATGGATTGCGGCGCACCGTAGAAGGGGTTGATCACCTCGTCGAACAGCCCGGCGGAGAAATTGACCAGGTGCAGGAAGGTGCGCTTGCCCAACCGCGAGTGCGGGTCGGGTGCGTCCGAGCGCATCAGCAGGGCCGGGCTGTTGATGCCGCCGCCCGCTAGTACATAGTGCTTGGCTCTCACGCTGATCTTGCGCCCTGTGGGCGCTACGCAGCGTTCGTCCATGGCCACGCATTCGAGGCTGCTGATGGTGTCGCCGCTGTAGATGAGCCGTTCGGCGCGGGCCAGGTAAAGCAGCTCGCCGCCCTTTTCCAGGGTGGACGGGATGGTGGTCACCAGCATCGACTGCTTGGCGTTGACCGGGCAGCCCATGCCGCAATACCCCAGGTTGAAGCAGCCGCGCACATTGCGCGGGATCACATGCCAGCTGTAGCCGAGCTTTTCGCAGCCTTTGCGGATCACATCGTTATTGGCATTCGGCGGCAGCGCCCACGGCGCGATGCCCAGGCGCTGTTCCATTTTTTCGAACCAGGGCGCCATTTCGGCGCTGCTGTGGCCTTTGACCGCATATTCGCTGGCCCAATGCGAGAGGGTAGCGTCAGGGGTGCGAAAGCTGGAGGTCCAGTTGATCAAGGTGGTACCGCCCACCGCCCGGCCCTGCAGGATGGTGATAGCGCCGTCCTTGCTCATCCGCCCGATGCCTTCCTGGTAAAGGCTGGCGTAGGCTTCGTCTTCCAGCAGCTTGAAGTCGCTGCTGGTCTTGAGCGGACCTTCTTCGATCAGCAACACTTTGTAGCCGGCAGCGCTGAGGATTTCGGCGGTGGTACCGCCCCCGGCGCCGCTGCCGATGATGGCGACATCCGCTTCCAGGGTCAGGTCGTTATCCAGGGCGGCGCCATTGTGGGTTTTCCAGCCACGGGCCAGGCCGTCGCGGAACAGATCGGGTACGGGCATAGGTGTGCACTCTTATTTTTGTAGGAAGATGCAATCTTGGAGGATTGCCCAGGCTAGATCTTCGGCGGGCCGGGGTAGCCGCAATGGGCCCAGGACTCGGGCCGGAAGTACCAGGCCATGATCACCAGCTTGAGCAGTGAGCCCTGGCCCATGCGCAGCAGGTTCAGGTAGCTGTTTTCCCAGCGGTGCAGGAAATTGCGGATCTGTTCGCTGCTGGCATTTTCCCAACTGCCCCAGATACCGGTCAGCGGGCCGCGGGTGATGCCCATCGCCAGCACGTCGAATAATTGCTGGGTGAGCTTGAACATCTCGGGCGACAAGTGCTGCAGGCTGTAATCGAGTTTTTTCAGGGTGTCCTCAATACCGGCAAACACGTGCTCGGCGCTGGCCACGCCTTCCAGCAGCACCGGGATCACCGCCCGCAAGAACGGCAAGTCGCTGGTGCGCAACATCGCAAAGCCGCTGGCCGGCGTACTGCTGGAGCAACCGCTGAGGCTGGCGCCCAGCCCGGCGGTGGCGAGGAAGGCGCTGGCACACAGGCCGATTTTCAAGACGCTGCGCCGTGACAGCGCGGGTGAATCAGTCAGGCTGGGGTTCATTGTTTTTATTGTCCCGAAGGTGGCGGTTATCAGCGGATAAACAGCTTCTGGATCAGCTTCTGGATCGACTTGCCATAGGGCGGGTAGATCAACTTCGCCGCGTTCAGGCGCTGTTTGACCAGCACACCCTTGGCCTTGCTGAACGTCAGGAAACCTTCGTGACCGTGGTAATGGCCCATGCCCGACGGGCCGATGCCACCGAACGGCATATCGTCCTGGGCGACGTGCAGCAAGGTGTCGTTCAGGCATACACCACCGGAATGGGTTTCGTGGAGCACCCGCGCTTGTTCGCCTTTGTTGTAGCCGAAGTAATACAAGGCCAGTGGGCGAGGGCGCTGGTTGATGTAGGCAAAGGCTTGGTCAAGGCCGCGATACGGCACGATGGGCAGGAGCGGGCCGAAAATTTCGTCCTGCATCACGGTCATGTCGTCACTGACATTCAATAGCAGGCTGTGAGCCATTCGCCGCGCCTGGCCTTGCTCGTACAGCGGGATCAGGGTGGCACCTTTGTCGGTGGCGTCCTTGGCGTAGGCATTGAGCCGGGCCAGTTGGCGTTCGTTGATGATGGCGGTGTAGTCCGGGTTGTCGACCAGCGTCGGATAAAACCCGCGCACGGCTTTGGAATAGGCCTCGACAAAGCCCTCCACGCGATCTTCTGGTACCAGTACATAATCCGGTGCCACGCAGGTTTGCCCGGCGTTCAAAGCTTTGCCGAAGGCGATGCGTTCGGCGGCGTCCTTGAGCGGCACGTCGGCCGAAACGATCGCCGGCGATTTGCCGCCCAACTCCAGGGTCACCGGCGTGAGGTTTTCGGCCGCCGCACGCATCACGTGCTTGCCTATGCTGGTAGCACCGGTGAACAGCAGGTGATCGAAGCGCAACTTGGAAAACGCCATGCCCACGTCAGCTTCGCCCAGCACGACGCACACCAGGTCCTCGGGGAAGATCTTGGCCAGCAACGCCTTGAGCAGCTCGCCGGTGGCCGGCGTGGACTCGCTGAGCTTGAGCATTACCCGATTGCCGGCAGCCAACGCCCCCACCAACGGGCCGATGGCCAGGAACAGCGGGTAGTTCCACGGCACGATGACGCCGACGACGCCCAGTGGCTGGTAAATGACTTTGGCTGAGGCGGGCTGGAAGGCAATGCCTACAGCGCGGCGGGAAGGTTTCATCCAGCCCTTGAGGTGTTTGCTCGCGTAGTGAATGCCATGCAGGCTGGGCATCAATTCGGCAAACAGGGTTTCGTCGGCGCTGCGATGGCTAAAATCCTGGCTGATCGCATCGATCAGCGCCTGGCGTTCGTCGCTCAGTAGATCCCGCAGGGCCTTGAGCCATTGCTGGCGCTGTCCGGCCGGCGGCATCGGGTTGGCGGCATAGGCGCGGCGTTGAGCGTCGAACAGGTCCTGGAGTTGATCCAGTGCCTGGGAATCTTGCAGGTAGGCAACGTTGGCAGGCATGGCGCGGCACCGATTGTTATTGGTCTGCCTGGATTTTTAGAGTCATTGCTCTAAATTGTCAAACAACATTGCAGTAACATCCAGATTTATCCTGGCCGGGTTAGGCCGTAAGATGCCCCATCCCGTGTATAGAAGCTGATCCCCTATGGCACCACGAGTAAAGACCAGCGAGCGCATTGTGCAAACCAGCCTGGAGCTTTTTAACCAGCAGGGCGAGCGCAGTATCAGTACCAACCACATTGCCGCCCACATGGAAATTTCCCCGGGCAACCTGTACTACCACTTCCCTAACAAGCAGGCGATCATTGCCGTGCTGTTCCGCGAATATGAAGCGCTGGTAGACAGTTTCCTGCGTCCGCCCCAGGGACGCACGATGGTGGTGGAGGACAAGCGCTTTTACCTGCAAGCCGTATTGGCCGGCATGTGGCGTTATCGCTTCCTGCACCGCGACCTCGAACACCTGTTGGAGAGCGACCCGGAACTGGCGACCGGCTACCGGCGTTTTTCCCAGCGTTGCCTGATCCAGGGCGGCGCCATCTACCAAGGCTTTGTAGACGCCGGCATTCTCAATATGGACCCGGTGCAAACCGAAGCCCTGACCCTTAATGCCTGGATTATCCTCACCTCCTGGGTGCGCTTTTTGTGCACCACCAATGAAAAATCCACCCACCTGAGCGCCGAGGCGATCAAGCGCGGGGTGTATCAGGTGCTGGTGCTGGAGGCGGGGTTTGTCACGCCGCAGGCCAAAGAGGCGGTGGACGCCTTGTTCAAAGAGTTTTACGTGCCGTTGAATCAGGCACTGGAAGAAGTGAAGTAAGACCTTTCCCCTTTGTATTCACAGGAGTCAGTCATGCCGCTTGCCCAACTGATCAGCCCCCAGCAATTGGCCGAGCGCCAACAGTCGAGCGGGTGGGTGATCCTGGATTGCCGCTTTGCCCTGGAAGACCCGGACTACGGCTTGTGCAGTTACGCCGAAGGGCATATCGAGGGCGCGCAATACGCTGACCTTGAGCGCCACCTGAGCGGCCCGGTGACCAAGGGCGTGACCGGTCGTCATCCTTTGCCGGCGGCGGACACGTTCGCCAGGCAACTGCGGGCGTGGGGCATCAGTGCCGACACCGATGTGGTGCTGTATGACGACGGCCCCGGTGCCTACGCCGCCCGTGCCTGGTGGCTGCTGGCCTGGCTGGGCAAGCGTGATGGCGTGTTTATTCTCGATGGTGGCCTCAAGGCCTGGCATGCCGCCGGTTTCCCCCTGAGCCTGGACGCGCCTGTGATTGAGCCGGGTACCTTCGCCGGTATGCCGGATCCTCGGCTATTGCTGGATGCCGAACACTTGCAAAAACGCCTGGGCCAACCCGACCTGACCTTGATCGACGCCCGCGCCCAGCCGCGCTTTCGTGGCGAAGTAGAGCCCATCGATCCGATTGCCGGGCATATCCCTGGCGCGCAGTGCGCTGCGTTCAGTGAAAACCTGGGCAGCGATGGTCGCTTCCTGCCAGCCGAGCAGCTCAAGCAGCGCTTTGCCGCGCAGTTGCAAGGGCGCCCGGCGCAGGAATTGGTGGCGTATTGCGGCTCTGGGGTGACGGCGTGCCATAACCTGTTTGCGTTGAGCCTGGCGGGGTATCCGTTGGGTAAGTTGTATGCGGGGTCGTGGAGTGAGTGGATTACTGATCCTGCTCGGGAAATAGCAACGGGCGACTGAACGATCGGTGTGAACACTTGCTTAAAATGTGGGAGCTGGCTTGCCTGCGATAGCGGAGTGTCAGCCACCTCAACGTTGGCTGGCCCACCGCTATCGCAGGCAAGCCAGCTCCCACACTATTGACCGTATTGGGCCTGAAGCCACTGCGGGATCCGGCGCTCCAGATAGTAACCAGGGCGCTTCAGCGAACCCTCCACAAACCCCACATGCCCGCCCTTGGCCAGCAACTCGAACTCGGTGCAGGCCGACAGCTCACTGGCGTCAGGCAAGCTGTGCGCAAATACAAACGGGTCATCGGCCGCCTGGATAATCAACGTAGGCGTACGGATATCGCCCAGGTAATAGCGGCTCGATGCGCGGCGATAATAGTCTTCAGCACTGATGAAACCATGCAGCGGCGCGGTTACCCGCCCGTCGAAGTCCCAGAACGTGCGCATCTTTTCCAGGGAGCCAAGGGCCTCCAGGGTTTTGAGCCCATCCTCACGACCGTCCTGCAGGAACTGGCGTTGCTTGACGCGGATATACGCCAGCATCTCGCGCATGAAGTGCTTCTGATACACCCGCGAGAACCCCAGGCCGATGCGATCGGCGCATTGATCCAGGCGAAACGGCACCGACACCGCCGCCGCGCCCTGCAAGCCCGAGGCCTTGCCGGTTTCGCCCAAATGCTTGAGCAACACATTGCCGCCCAGGGAATAACCCACCGCATACACGGGCGCCAACGGCCGCTTGGCGCGCAGATGAGCAATCGCTGCCGCCAGGTCTTCGCTGGCGCCGGAGTGATAACTGCGAGCCAGCAGGTTGGGCTCGCCCGAGCAGCCGCGCCAGTTCAACGCAACGCTGGCCCAGCCTTGGGCGGCGAGGACTTTTTGCAGGCCGGCCACATAGGGCGAATTGGACGAGCCGGTCAGCCCATGCAGCACCAGCACCAAGGGTGCTTGCACGTCATGCGGCCCGTGCCAGTCAAGATCAAGGAAGTCGCCATCCTCCAGCCACAGGCGCTCGCGTTGGCGTTCGATGTGGGTGGTCGGCCGCCACAGCGGCCCCCACAGTGTCTGCAAGTGGGGGTTGCCGAGGCCGAAGGCGGGTTTGAAGCGGTCTGTAGATGGAATCATGAATTACCCGCTGCCGTGTAGGAGCGAGCTTGCTCGCGGAAAACGTTAACGATAACGCGGCGCTGTCAGACAGCCCGTGTCGCCTGTTTGACCTTCGCGAGCAAGCTCGCTCCTACAGGGCGCGATGCCACAACGCGTAATACACCCGCCCGGACTTCTGCTCCCGGTGCAGGCGCCAGCCACTTGGCAGGCCCAGCGTGGAGGGCGCGGTCTCGCTCTCAGTGTAGATCCAGGCATCCGGTGCCAGCCACTGGCGTTCTTCCAGCAGGGTGCAGACAGCTGGCAGCAGGTTCTGGTTGAACGGTGGGTCGAGGAACACTACGTCGTATTCAGTCGCCGCCTGGGTTTCCAGGTAGCGCAGCGCGTCCGCCGTCTGCACCTGGCCGGTGGTGCAACGCAGCGTGCCCAGGTGCTCCTTGAGGCTGGACACCGCCACGTTGCTGGCGTCCAGCGCCTGGCCCTGGGCCGCGCCACGGGACAGCGCCTCCAGGAACAGCGCGCCGCTGCCAGCGAACGGGTCCAGCACCTTGGCCCCGCCAATGTACGGTGCGAGCCAGTTGAACAGGGTTTCACGCACGCGGTCGGGCGTCGGGCGCAGGCCCACGACGTCGGGGAAGCTCAGCTTGCGGCTGCCCCATTCACCGCCAATGATGCGCAGTTGGCCCACACCGTTATGCACGTTGTGGACAGGTTTTTTCGGGCGAGATGAACTGGCCATTAATGCTCCGGAACCCCGAGCGGCTGCTCGGCAGGTTTATCAGTGGGGGGCGGTAGTGGCTTTTGCGCAATCGTCGGGCCGGCGGTCACGATGACCATCTTGTCGGCGCTCAAGTGTTTATTCATTGCAGCCTTGACCTGATCGACGGTCAGGGCCTGGGATTGTTTCATGAAATCTTCCAGATAGCTCAGCGGCAGGTTGTAGAAACCCATGGCGCCCAACTGCCCGACGATATCGGCGTTGCTGGCGGTGGACAGCGGGAAGCTGCCGGCCAGCTCGCGCTTGGCGTCATCCAGTTCCTTTTGCGTCGGGCCGGTCTTGAGGTAGTCAGCCAGTACGTCCTCCACCAGGCGCAAGGTGCCACCGCTCATTTCGGCGCGGGTCTGCAGGTTGATCATGAACGGGCCGCGCACCTGCATTGGTGAGAAACCGGAATACACGCCGTAGGTCAGGCCGCGCTTTTCACGCACTTCGCTCATCAAGCGGGTGCCGAAGCCACCGCCGCCGAGGATCTGGTTACCCAGGGACAAGGCTGCGTAATCCGGGTCGGCACGGTCGATGCCCAACTGCGCAAACAGCAGGTGGGTTTGCTTGGACGGGAACTCGATACGGCTCAGGCCGGCTTTTGGCTCGGTCGGCTGGGCGATCTTGGCCATAGCCGGGCCTTTGGGCAGCGACGCGGACACCTTGGCCGTCATGGCTTCAGCTTCGGCGCGGGTCAGGTCGCCCACCACTGCAATCACCGCGTTACCCGCTGCATAGGCCTTGGCGTGGAACGCCTGCAACTGCGCCAGGGTAATCTTCGGCACGCTCTCGGGGGTGCCTTCGCTCGGGTGTGCGTAAGGGTGGTCGCCGTACAGGCGCTTGAACAGCTCGATGCTCGCCAGTTTGCCGGGGTTCTGCTTCTGGTACTCGAAACCGGCCAGGATCTGGTTCTTGATGCGTGCCAGTGAGTCTGCCGGGAAAGTCGGCTGGCCGATCACCTGGTTGAACAGTGACAGGGCGGCGTCGCGCTTGGCGCTGTCGCTCAGGCTGCGCAGGGTCACCAGCGCCATGTCGCGGTAGGCGCCGTTGCCAAAGTCGGCCCCCAGGCCTTCGAAGCCACTGGCGATCTGGCTGACGTCCTTGCCCGGCACGCCTTCGTTGAGCATGGCGTTGGTCATCAGCGCCAGGCCTGGCACGTCGCCATCCTGGCTGCTGCCGGCGGCGAACAGCAGGCGCATGTCGAACATCGGCAACTCATGGGCTTCGACGAACAGCACCTTGGCGCCTTCGGCGGTGGTCCAGGTTTGTACGTCGAGCTTGCGGTTGGTCGGTGCCTTGCCATCCAGTTCCGCCAGGGATTGCAGGGTGCTGGCCGTTTGAGCCTTGTCCAGGGCCTGGCTGGCGACCGACTCGCTGGGGCGCAAGAAGTAAACGGCGCTGGCCGCCATCAGGGTGACGGCGATCAGGCCGGGCAGGATCAGGCGGCTGTTTTTGCGATCACTCATGAGCGGTCTCCTCAGGCAAAACATGGGCGACGCTCAGACGTTCGCGGGTGAAATAGGTGCGTGCAGCCTTCTGGATGTCTTCCGGGGTCACGCTTTGCAGGTCGGCAAGCTCGGTGTCCATGAGTTTCCAGGACAGGCCGACGGTTTCCAGGGAGCCAATGGCCGTGGCCTGGCTGGTGATGGAATCACGCTGGTACACCAGGCCGGCAATCACCTGGGCACGGATGCGCTCCAGTTCTTCGGCGGTCGGCGGCTTGGCCTTCAACTCATCGAGCAGGCGCCACAGGCCGGCTTCGGCTTGGGCGACGGTTTTCTTCTTCTGCTGGTTCGGCGTGGCCGAGAGGGTGAACAGGCTGTCGCCACGGGTGTAGGCGTCGTAGTTGGTGGAAGCGGCGGACACCAGCTCCTCACCGCGTTCCAGTTGCTCGGAAATCCGTGCACTGTAGCCGCCGTCCAGCAGGGCCGAGATCAGGCGCAGGGCCTGTACCGAGCGTTTGTCTTCGGCGGTGGCCAGGCCGGGCACGTTGAAGCCCAGGAACACGCTCGGCAGTTGGGTCTGCACGTGCAGGGTCAGCAGGCGCTCGCCGGGCTCGGCCAATTCCATCGGGATTTTTGCCGGCGGCACGTCACGCTTGGGGATCGGCCCGAAGTAACGTTGGGCGAGGTTTTTCACCTCGTCCGGGGTCACGTCGCCGACCACCACCAGGGTGGCGTTGTTCGGCACGTACCAGGATTGGTACCAGTGGCGCAGTTCCTCGACCTTCATGCGGTCCAGGTCGGCCATCCAGCCAATGGTCGGCGTGTGGTAGCCACTGGCCGGGAACGCCATGGCCTTGAAGCGCTCGAACGCCTTGGACATGGGGTTATCGTCGGTGCGCAGGCGGCGTTCTTCCTTGATTACCTCGATTTCACGGCTGAACTCGTCGGCCGGCAGGCGCAGGCTGGCCATGCGGTCGGCTTCCAGCTCAAAGGCCACGCCCAGGCGGTCACGGGCCAATACCTGGTAGTACGCGGTGTAGTCGTCGCTGGTGAACGCATTTTCTTCGGCGCCCAGGTCGCGCAGGATCAGCGAGGCTTCGCCGGGGCCAACCTTGGCGCTGCCTTTGAACATCATGTGTTCCAGGGCGTGGGACAAACCGGTCTGGCCCGGGGTTTCGTAGCTTGAGCCAACCTTGTACCAGACCTGGGAAACCACCACCGGCGCACGATGATCTTCGCGCACGACCACCTTGAGGCCGTTATCGAGGGTGAATTCATGGGTGGGTTGTGGATCGGCAGCCAAAGCTGAGAGAGGCAGACAAACTGTGCTGAACAGCAGGCCTGCGGCGCGGCGGGCTAGAGCATTCATTCGTTTTTAAACCTGTTGGGCTGCCCGCTTGGTCTTAGCGTCGGCGGGCGAGGAGGTGCTAGGATACTGGTCCGACTTAAGGACGGCCACTGCGGCTGTCTTGTGAAGGCCCTATTTAGGCCTTACAAAATGTTGCGCATGAACGAGCTGGCTAAAAAACAGTCTGTTACGCATCGAATTTTATTTACCGGCGCGCCCTGTGGCGCGTCGCTACCTTGAGATAGCCGTCTCCATGTTTGGTTCCAACGACGACAAGAAGACCCCAGCTGCGGCTGGCGAGAAGAAAGGCCTGTTCGGATGGCTGCGCAAAAAGCCGCAGGAAACCGTCGTCGAACAGCCACAGGTTCACGCTGAACCGACCCCCGAACCCGTAATAGAAGCCGAACCGGTTGCCGAAACGCCAGTTCCGGTGGTGTTGCCGATGGCTGAGCCGGTGTTGCAGCCGGTCGCCGAGGCCGCGCCGGAACCTGAGCCCGAGCACAAGCCCTGGTTGGAGCTGCCCGTGGCCGAAGAGCCCGTGGCGTTGGTGGAGGATGTTCAGGCCGAGCACGTCGTGCCGCCGATTCCGGCAGTGGCTGAGCCGGCGCCGGTAGAGGTTGTGGCTGAAGTACCGCCCGTCGTCGAAGTGCCTGCACCGGTTGTCGCTGCACCTGCCGTTATCGAGCCAGAACCCGCCGCTGCCGTAACCGAAACCAGCAAAACCGGATTCTTTGCCCGCCTCAAGCAGGGCCTGAGCAAGACCAGCGCCAGTATTGGCGAAGGCATGGCCAGCCTGTTTCTGGGCAAGAAAGTCATTGATGACGAGTTGCTGGAAGACATCGAGACCCGCCTGCTAACCGCCGACGTGGGCGTCGAAGCCACCGCCGTGATTATCCAGAGCCTGACGCAGAAGGTCGCGCGCAAGCAGTTGACCGACGCCGATGCGCTGTACAAATCCCTGCAGGCTGAGCTGGCCGCCATGCTCAAGCCGGTTGAGGCGCCGCTGGTGATCACGCCGAAAAAGCCTTTCGTCATCCTCGTGGTAGGCGTAAACGGCGCTGGCAAGACCACCACCATCGGCAAGCTGGCCAAGAAGCTGCAGGGTGAAGGCAAGAAAGTCATGCTCGCCGCCGGTGACACCTTCCGTGCCGCGGCCGTCGAGCAGTTGCAGGTGTGGGGTGAGCGCAACAAGATCCCGGTGATCGCCCAGCACACCGGTGCCGACTCTGCTTCGGTGATCTTCGATGCTGTGCAAGCCGCCAAGGCGCGCAACATCGATGTGCTGATCGCTGATACAGCCGGCCGCCTGCACACCAAAGACAATTTGATGGAAGAGCTGAAGAAAGTGCGCCGCGTGATCGGCAAGCTCGACGCCGATGCACCCCATGAAGTCCTGCTGGTGCTCGACGCCGGTACCGGCCAGAACGCCATCAGCCAGGCCAAGCAATTCAACCAGACGGTGCAGCTGACCGGCTTGGCATTGACTAAGCTCGACGGCACGGCCAAGGGCGGTGTGATTTTCGCCCTGGCCAAACAGTTCGGGTTGCCGATTCGTTATATCGGCGTCGGTGAAGGCATCGACGACCTGCGCACCTTTGAAGCCGAACCCTTTGTACAGGCACTGTTTGCCGAGCGGGAGCGTTCATGATTCGATTCGAACAGGTCGGTAAACGCTATGCCAACGGGCATGTGGGCTTGCATGAGCTGAGCTTTCGAGTGCGTCGCGGCGAATTCTTGTTTGTCACCGGCCATTCGGGCGCAGGCAAAAGTACGCTGTTGCGCCTGCTGCTGGCCATGGAACGCCCGACTACCGGCAAGTTGCTGCTGGCGGGCCAGGACCTGGCCACTATCAGCAATGCGCAAATTCCATTCCTGCGCCGCCAGATCGGCGTGGTGTTCCAGAACCACCAGTTGCTGTTCGACCGCACGGTGTTCAACAACGTGGCCCTGCCGTTGCAGATCCTCGGGCTGTCCAAGGCCGAGATCGTCAAACGCGTGGACTCGGCCCTGGAACGCGTGGCCTTGTCGGACAAGACCGACCTCTTCCCCGGCGACCTGTCCACCGGCCAGCAACAGCGTGTCGGTATCGCCCGCGCCATCGTCCATCGCCCGGCTTTGCTGCTGGCGGACGAGCCCACCGGTAACCTCGACCCGCGCCTGGCGGCCGAGATTATGGGGGTGTTCGAAGACATCAACCGCCTGGGCACCAGCGTCTTGATCGCCAGCCACGACCTGGCCCTGATTGCCCGCATGCGCCATCGCATGCTCACCCTGCAACGCGGCCGCCTGATCGGCGATGGGGAGGCTGGCGTATGAGTGCTACACGCAGCCCTAAAGTATCCGAACGGGTGGCTCCGAAGCCGGCCGACCCGCAACCGAAAAAGAAAAAACACGACGAAGACGACGGCCCGGACTTCGGCACCCTGGTGCACGCCTGGATCGAAAGCCACCGCGCCAGCCTGCTGGACAGCCTGCGTCGCCTGGGCAAGCAGCCGATCGGCAGCTTTTTCACCTGCCTGGTCATGGCCGTGGCCTTGAGCCTGCCGATGGGCTTGTCGCTGTTGCTTAATAATGTGGAGCGCCTGGGCGGCTCCTGGCAGCGGGCGGCGCAGATTTCGCTGTACCTGAACCTGGACACCAGCAGCAAGGAAGGCGAAGCGCTGCGCGATGACATCAAGAACATCCCGGGGGTTGCCGAGGCTGAGTACATCAGCCGCGACCAGGCCCTTGAAGAGTTCCAGCAGCAATCGGGCCTGGGCGAGGCGCTCAAGGAGCTGCCGCAGAACCCGCTGCCGGGCGTGGTGCTGGTAACGCCGAACGAGGTCGACAAGCCGGCGCTGGAAGCCCTGCGACAAAAACTCGCAGAGATGCCGAAGGTGCAACAGGCGCAACTTGATCTAGTCTGGGTAGAGCGCCTGGCCGCGATCCTCAAGCTGGGTGACCGCTTTGTGTTCGGCCTGACGGTGTTATTAGTGTCTGCATTACTTTTGGTGATAGGTAATACCATTCGTCTTCATATTGAAAACCGTCGCACCGAGATAGAAGTGATTAAACTGGTGGGCGGCACAGACAGCTATGTGCGTCGGCCTTTCCTCTACATGGGCGCGTTGTATGGCCTGGGTGCGGGGATCTTGTCCTGGGGCGTACTGGCGTTTGGCCTGGATTGGTTGAACGACGCGGTTGTCGGCTTGGCCGGGCTCTACGGCAGTGATTTCGCGTTGGCCGGTGTGCCGGTAGCCGATGGTCTGAGTCTCTTGCTTGGCGCGGTCTTGTTGGGGTATATCGGTGCGTGGATTGCGGTGGCACGGCATTTACGTGAGCTGGCGCCGAAGTAGTTAATGCCAGATTAATGTGGTTTCGTTTGTATTGACCGTATCAGCGGTTTAGGGAACTTGTCCTACGGTTCCCAGGTCAATTTTCGCAGTGCTGAACTGCACGAGTTATGTGAGTCGGAGGTTTTTTCGTATGACCACTTCTTTGCAACCTGCTTATGCCTTGGTCCCAGGTGCGAACCTGGAGGCTTATGTGCACACGGTCAACAGCATTCCATTGCTGACGCCCGAGCAGGAGCGTGAACTGGCCGAGAGTCTCTACTATGAGCAGGATTTGGGGGCGGCTCGGCAGATGGTGCTCGCCCACCTGCGTTTTGTCGTACATATCGCCCGTAGCTATAGCGGCTACGGTCTGGCCCAGGCCGACCTGATTCAGGAAGGCAACGTCGGCCTGATGAAGGCTGTGAAGCGTTTCAACCCTGAAATGGGTGTGCGCCTGGTGTCGTTTGCCGTGCACTGGATCAAGGCGGAAATCCACGAGTTCATCCTGCGCAACTGGCGCATCGTGAAAGTGGCCACCACCAAGGCCCAGCGCAAGCTGTTCTTCAACCTGCGCAGCCAGAAAAAACGCCTGGCGTGGCTGAACAACGAAGAAGTCCACCGCGTGGCCGAAAGCCTCGGCGTGGAGCCGCGTGAAGTGCGCGAGATGGAAAGCCGCCTGACCGGCCATGACATGGCCTTCGACCCAGCCGCCGAAGCGGATGACGACAGCGCTTTCCAATCGCCGGCCAACTACCTGGAAGACCACCGGTACGACCCGGCGCGTCAACTGGAAGACGCCGACTGGAGCGACAACTCCAACCACAACCTGCACGAAGCGCTGGAAGTGCTGGACGACCGCAGCCGTGACATCCTCTACCAGCGCTGGCTGGCAGAAGAAAAAGCCACGCTGCACGACCTGGCGCAGAAGTACAACGTGTCGGCCGAGCGGATTCGTCAGCTTGAGAAAAGCGCGATGAACAAGCTGAAGTTGTCGATCGCCGCCTAAAACGCAGCGAACAAAAAAATGCCCCGGTCGAAAGATCGGGGCATTTTTGTATGTGTTCGAAAAGTCTCAAGCCCAACTCGGTTTAATGTGGGAGCTGGCTTGCCTGCGATGAGGCCGTGTCAGTTAAAACATGGGTTACTGACCCACCGCTATCGCAGGCAAGCCAGCTCCCACAGGTCCCGTATTGTGTCAGTCGGACCAGGGGGCTTTGCGGGTAGTGTTCAGCTCCATTAGGTAACCATCCCCACCCAACTGGCTCATCTGCTGACGAATCCATGCCGCTCTGCGTGCCACATAGGCCGTCGGATGGCTGGCACTCCACACCCGCGGATTAGGCAGCACCGCCGCCAGGTAGCTGGCCTGCTGCCGCGAAAGCGCTTTGGCATTCACGCCAAAATGGTGCCGCGCCGCGGCCTCTGCGCCAAACACACCTTCATCCCATTCCACGCTGTTGAGGTACACCTCAAGAATCCGCTGCTTGGGCCACAACACTTCGATCAAGCCGGTAAACCACGCCTCCAGGCCTTTGCGCAAATAGCTGCGCCCGGCCCACAGGAACAGGTTTTTCGACACCTGCTGGCTCAGGGTGCTGGCGCCGCGAATCGAGCCGCCACGTTCGTTGTGCAGGATCGCGGCCTGGATCGCGCCGAAATCAAAACCCCAGTGTTGTGGGAAGCGTTGGTCTTCACCGGCCATCACCGCCACTTTCAGGTCATCGGAGATTTCATCCCACGGCACCCAGCTGCGTTGCAGGTCAATGGGTTCGCCATCTATCCAGGACTCAACCTTGCGCTCCACCATCAGCGCAGTGAACGGCGGCGGCACCACACGAAACAGCAGCACCAGCAACACACTGCCGATGGCAAACCATTTCACGACGTTGAGAAAGCGTTTGAAGAGGACACGCAGCATAGAGATGGCTTGGCCGAACCCGTTGAGCGGGCCATTATACAGACCCTGCCCGATGAGTCTGACTGGAGTTCCCCATGCTGCGTAGCTTTCTGATGCTGGCTGCCTTTTTCGGCTTTACTGGCGTTGCGCTGGGCGCGTTCGCCGCCCACGGCCTGAAAAACCGCCTGAGCGCCGACTACCTGGCGATCTTCCATACCGGCGTGACCTACCAGTTGGTGCATGCCCTGGCATTGTTCGGCGTGGCCTTGCTGGTGGCGCATATTCCGGGCCGGCTGGTCACCTGGGCGGGAATTTCGTTCACCGTCGGCATCCTGCTGTTCTCGGGCAGCCTGTATGTGCTGACGATGACCGGCATCAGTAAACTGGGAATCATCACGCCGTTTGGCGGGCTGGCGTTCCTGCTTGGCTGGTTCTTCCTGGGCCTGGCGGCGTGGCGCTTGCAGCTTTGACCGCTTGACGCTTGGAGCTGACCTTCAGGTTCCAATCGCGCTAGAATGCTGGCCCCTAAAAACGATGGCGGCCCGTGGCATGCGCATTCAGTTGAACGGCGAACCCTTTGAACTTCCCGATGGCGAAACCGTTGCGGCCCTGCTGACCCGTCTGGACCTGACCGGGCGTCGCGTCGCAGTGGAGCTCAACCTGGATATCGTCCCGCGTAGCCAGCACGCCGAGACTGCGCTCACCGAAGGTGACCAGGTCGAAGTGGTCCACGCCATCGGCGGCGGCTAGCCTGCCACGGCCGCAACGCATTCTGCAGAACCTCATCCAACCAGAGGATTTCCCATGAGCATCGTTCGTAGCGACAAGCCTTTCGTCCTGGCCGGTCGTACCTACCAGTCCCGTCTGCTGGTCGGCACCGGCAAGTACCGCGACATGGAAGAAACCCGCCTGGCCATCGAAGCCTCGGGTGCCGAGATCGTCACCTTCGCCGTGCGCCGCACCAACCTCGGCCAGATCGAGGGCGAGCCGAACCTGCTCGAAGTGCTCTCGCCGCAGCGCTACACCTTTCTGCCAAACACCGCTGGCTGCTACGACGCCATCGAAGCCGTGCGCACCTGCCGCCTGGCCCGTGAGCTGCTCGACGGCCACAACCTGGTGAAGCTGGAAGTGCTGGCCGACCAGAAAACCCTGTTCCCCAATGTGATCGAAACCCTCAAGGCCGCCGAAACCCTGGTCAAGGAAGGTTTCGACGTGATGGTCTACACCAGCGATGACCCGATCATCGCGCGCCAACTGGCAGAAATCGGCTGCATCGCCGTGATGCCGCTGGCCGGTCTGATCGGTTCCGGCCTGGGCATCTGCAACCCGTACAACCTGCAGATCATCCTTGAAGAAGCCAAGATCCCGGTGCTGGTGGATGCGGGCGTGGGCACTGCCTCCGACGCAACCATCGCCATGGAACTGGGCTGCGACGCGGTGCTGATGAACTCGGCCATTGCCCATGCCCAGCAACCAATCATGATGGCCCAAGCCATGAACCACGCCATCGTCGCGGGCCGCCTGGCCTACCTCGCCGGGCGCATGCCGAAAAAACTCTATGCCAGCGCCTCTTCGCCGCTGGATGGTCTGATCAAGTAAGAGCTATTGATGACTGAATCAAACGAAACGCCGAACACCGTGGAAGAGGGCGACGAGTCCAAGCACCGCCGCATCAAGAGTTTTGTGATGCGCGCCGGCCGCATGACCGAAGGCCAGCAAAAGGGCCTGGAGCAGGGCACGCCGCTGTTCGTGTTGCCTCTGGCCGACGCGCCGGTGGACTACGACCAAGTGTTTGGCCGTTCGGCCCCACGCTCCCTGGAAATCGGTTTCGGCATGGGCCATTCCCTGCTGGAAATGGCCGCAGCCGCGCCGGAGCAGGATTTCATCGGTGTGGAAGTCCACCGCCCAGGCGTCGGCGCACTGCTCAACGGTGTGCTGACCCAAGGCCTGAAAAACCTGCGGGTCTACGACTGCGACGCGATTGAAGTGCTCAACCGCTGCATCGCTGACAACAGCCTCGACCGCCTGATGCTGTTCTTCCCCGACCCATGGCACAAGGCCCGTCACCACAAGCGCCGCATCGTCCAGGCCTCCTTCGCGGAGCTGGTACGCAGCAAGCTGAAAGTGGGCGGCATCCTGCACATGGCCACCGACTGGGAACCGTACGCGGAATACATGCTGGAAGTGATGAACGTCGCCCCTGGCTACCGCAACCTGGCCGAAGACGGCAAATGCGTGCCACGCCCGGCCGAGCGGCCGATCACCAAGTTCGAACGCCGTGGCGAGCGGTTGGGGCATGGGGTGTGGGATTTGAAGTTCGAGAAGCTGGCTTAACTCGCGTTGCTAATCACGGCGGTGGAGTCGCTGCGTTCCACTGCCGCTTCGCTTTTTACTTGTAAAGGAATACAAGCGCTTGAAAACCCTCCTTTCCAGTCTACTGTTGCTCAGCCTTTTGTCTGCGACAGCCTTCGCGGCCAGCACATCCTCTTTGCCAGTGACTTCCAGTGACGACTACTTTGAGCGTGCTCAGAAGAAGGCGGAGCAACTCAAGCTGATGTTCGATGAGAGCGTCAAGCTGGAGACCAGTGGCAAGCTGGATAAAGCCACGTTGCCCGAAGAACTCAAAGAGGTTCAGGGTGTCATGACTGCGTTCCAAGATGATCTGAAAATGGCCTCGGAGGGCGGGCATGTTGTTGCGACCTATATGCTGGCCAATATCCAAAGCCGGTTCGGCATGTCCAAGGAAGAACGCAAACAGGTGTGTGAGCCGATGCACAAGGCAATGGATCAAGGTTTGTTAGCCGCCGGCGTGGGGTATTACTATCAATGTGATATGGCGTACATGCGTCTAAATCTGCTTGATCCTGGGCACGTAAAGTACCTGGAAGCGCTCAAGCAGATGCTTCTGAACGTTGACCCCAACCATGACTATTATCCGCTGTACACCAATCGCTCGCTTTGTTTCGAAGGTGATCGGCTAGCTGAGATCAAGGAAGAAAGAACCTTGGGCAACATGCAAGCACGCGCCAGCGCGCGGATGCTGACCTATGATCAGTACCGGGCGGATGCCTACTACATCTTGGCGGCGACTCGTATGAACGACAAAGGTGAGCCCGACAGCGTGAATTTGACCTACCTGAATCAGGCGCTGGCGCTGGGTTGCAAAGACCCGATGACACTTAAAGAGTATTACGAAAAAGCATTTGGCAGTCAGGTCTCTAAATAGCTTCGAGGAACTGGGCAGGAACCTGCTCCGTCAGCCAAACCCCATTCTGCGCCTGATAAAACTTGAAACCCTGGGCCAGCATCTTCGAAGTGTTGATCTTCAGAATAACCACTTTCCCATAGCGCTGCCCAACTTCCCTGGCCGTCTCAAGCTGTTCACTGAGATGCACATGATGTCGTGACCCGGGAATCAGCCCCTTTTGGTTGATTGACTCGATGAAGCGCGTTGCGGTGCCGTGGTACAGGACGGCTGGTGGTTGTCTTTCATCGAGTTGCAGCTGGACGCCTTGGTTGGAGTGACCCTGCACGGCGCGGATGTGTTGACCGTCCTCGGAGAACGAAAAGCGCTTCTTCTCGTTTGTGTGCACCACCTGCTCCAGCAGTTCTCGGCTAAGGCTGCGCCCGTCGCGGCTGGCCGCCTCAATCAGCTCTGCAATGCCTGCCCAGCCTTCTGAATCCAATGAAAGGCCAATTGCCTGAGGCTCATGGCGCAGTACATAGCTGAGAAATTTGCTAGTGTCGTCCAGAAGCTTTTTGCTCATGAGATGTCCTTGCCTTCATCTGGATGAAATCAGCGGCGGTCTGCCACAACGCCAATCAACACCAGCACCACGACCAACACCGGCGCCAGGCTGTAGTTATTGAACTGGCTCAACCCCCGCACAATCCACGGCGTGGCGTAGATCAACGCCGCGCCGCTGCCGATCAGGCACAGCAGGGCCATCAAGGGCACGCGCAAGGCGCCGGCGATGCTGCCCAGGCGTGCTTCGACCCAGCCCTTGATGTCGGCGCCGAACAGCACCAGCAAACAACCCACAAGGGCTAACGAGATTTCCGACAGGTTGCTACGGCTCCAGCGGGATACGGTGGCGAGCAGGTCGAGTACCAGATCCATTCGATTTCCTTAAGAGCTATCAGCTCAAAAACTTCTGCAACAGGTCATTGAGAAAGAGTTGCCCGCGATCGGTGGCCGCCAGGCGTGACGGTTCGACCTGCATTAATCCACTTTGTTCTGCGTCGCGGCGGCCTTCGTCGAGGCTCGCCAGATCAAGGCCGGTGCGCTCGGCGTAGAGCTTGGCATCAACCCCGTCGGTGAGGCGCAGCGCGTTCATCAGGAACTCGAACGGCAGTTCATCGTTGGTCAGTTCTTTCGCGCCGGCCTGGAAGCTTTTGGCCGGGTTGAGGTAGTCCTTCGGTGCACGGGTTTTCCAGGTGCGGATGATGCGTCCGTCCGGGTGGCTGAGCTTGCCGTGGGCGCCGGCGCCGATGCCGATAAAGTCGCCAAAGCTCCAGTAATTGAGGTTATGCCGCGCCGGCCGCCCCAGTTGGGCGTAGGCCGAGACTTCATATTGTGCGTAACCGTGTTCGGCGAGCAGTGCCTGGCCGGCTTCCTGGATATCCCACAGCGTGTCGTCTTCCGGCAGCACGGGTGGCTGGTTCCAGAACACGGTGTTGGGTTCCAGGGTCAGTTGGTACCAGGACAGGTGCGTCGGCTTGAGCGCAATAGCCTGGCGCAAGTCGCCCAAGGCGTCGTCGAGGGACTGGTTGGGCAAACCGTGCATCAAGTCCAGGTTGAAGTTATCGAACCCGGCCTGGCGCGCCATACCGGCGGCGCGTGCGGCTTCGTCACCATTGTGAATGCGGCCCAGGGCTTCAAGCTTCTCTTGCTGGAAGCTCTGGATGCCGATGGACAGGCGATTGATCCCCAGCTTGCGGTACGCCACGAACTTCTCTTGTTCGAACGTCCCGGGGTTGGCTTCCAGGGTGATCTCGATATCGTCGGCAAACGGGATGCGCGCTTCAACGCCTTTGAGCAGGCGGCCCAGTGCAGCAGCGCTGAACAGGCTGGGCGTGCCGCCGCCGAAGAAAATCGAACTCAGTTCACGGCCATAAACGGCGTGCAGGTCTTGGTCCAGGTCCGCCAGCAAGGCGTCCACATACTCTTCTTCCGGCAGCACCTTACTGGCGGTGTGGGAGTTGAAGTCGCAATACGGGCATTTGCGCACGCACCACGGAATATGGATGTACAGCGCCAGGGGCGGCAGGTGGGGCAGCGCCGCCCGGGGTGTTTGCGCGCCGCCGTGGATCAGCGGCTGCGCAGAGGTGTTCTGGGTCATTTCAAACCTAGGCGCTGGCGCAGCAACGCCATGGCGCGGGCGCGGTGGCTGATTTGGTTTTTGTCGGCCGGGCTCAGTTCGGCGCTGGAGACATTACGCTCCGGCGCCCAGAACAGCGGGTCATAGCCAAAGCCATGCTCACCGCTGGCCGCCTGCAGGATGCGGCCGTGCCACAGGCCTTCACACAGGATCGGCAACGGGTCATCGGCGTGCCGCACCAACGCCAGCACGCAGACGAACTGCGCGCCGCGCTCGGCCTCCGGCACGTCCTTGAGGGCGTCGAGCAGCTTGGCGTTGTTGGCTGCGTCGCCCTTGCCGTCGGCGTAACGGGCGGAGTAGATACCAGGGGCGCCGCCGAGGAAGTCCACGGCCAGGCCCGAATCATCCGCCAGGGCTGGCAGGCCAGAGATACGTGCGGCATTGCGGGCCTTGAGGATGGCATTCTCGACGAACGACAGGCCGGTCTCTTCCGGCTCGACCTGGCTGAACTCGCCAATCGAACGCAGGTGCACAGACTCACCTAGCATGGCTTGCAGTTCTTTGAGTTTGCCGGCGTTGTGGCTGGCGAGTACGAGTTGGGTAAGGTTCATCATTCGGCCGGGAACAGTTCTTGGTTGAATTGGAAGCCGTGGGCCTTGCCGCCGGTTTCAACGTTGATGGTAAACGTCTTGTATTCCCGCTGGGTCACCGAGTAGGGCGCGAGGTAGCTGATGCCGCTTTTCTCTTCGATCTGCTTGAACGTCAGGATCTCGCTCTTGCCGCCCAAATCCTTGACCGTGCCAGTGACTTGCGCGGCCACCGGGCTTACGCCCTTGATCACGGTCACGTTGATCAAACCCTTCTCCTTGCTGCGCACCACACCGACTTTTTGGGCGGTCTCAGCGGGCAGGAAGCTTGAAGTGAAGGTGTTGTAATGAACGGTGATATCGCCGAAGTCTTTTTTGCGATTAGCGTCGATAGTGTCGGCGGCCATGGCGCTGGCGCCCAGGCATGCGGTCAATAGAAAAATAGCCAAACGACTCATGAACGTCCCTCTTGAAGATGATTAGACGGCAACTTTGTGGTCGGTCAGGCCAGGACTGCTGACCCGGTAAATACCAATTTCGCCCAACAGGTTGGGCCATAGCTTACTCGCCCAGCCGTGGCGGTGCTGTTGATCGACGGCAAGGCGGTTGATCACCTTGGCTTCACGCGCGCCACACAGGGCTTCGAAGTCTTCGAAGGTGCAAAAGTGGATGTTCGGCGTGTTGTACCAGGTGTAGGGCAGGAAGTCGGAGACCGGCATGCGCCCCTTGGTGGCCAGGTACCAGCGGCAGCGCCAGTGGCCAAAGTTGGGGAAAGTGATGATGCATTGGCGGCCAACGCGCAGCATTTCGTCGAGGATGCGGTCCGGGTAGTGCACCGCTTGCAGGGCCTGGGTCATCACCACGATATCGAAGCTGTTGCTGGCAAAGTTGCCCAGGCCCTTGTCCAGGTCCTGCTCGATCACGTTGATGCCCTTGGCCACGCACTGGGCGATGTTGTCCGGGTCGTTTTCCAGGCCGTAGCCGGTGACTTGCTTGTGGTCGCGCAGCCAGCTCAGCAGTTCGCCGTCGCCGCAGCCCAGGTCGAGCACGCGGCTGCCGGCGGGGATCCAGTCTTGGATGATTTCCAGGTCGGCTCTCATGGCGTTCTCACAAAGTAATGCGGTTCATGTAGTTACTGAACGCCTGCAGGTAACGTGGGATCGGAATCAGGAAGGCGTCGTGGCCTTGCGGTGCATCGATCTCCAGGTAGCAGACGTCTTTCTTGGCGGCCATCAGGGCATCCACCAGCTCACGGGAGCGTGCCGGCGAAAAGCGCCAGTCAGTGGTGAACGACATCACGCAGAACTTGGCCGTGGCGTGCTCGAAGGTTTTTGCCAGGTCGTCATCGTGGTTGGCGGCCGGGTCGAAGTAGTCCAGGGCCTTGGTCATCAGCAGGTAGGTGTTGGCGTCAAAGCGCCCTGAGAATTCCTCGCCCTGGTAACGCAGGTAGCTCTCCACTTGGAACTCGACGCTGTGGAAGTCGTAGTTGAGTTTCTCGCTCTTGAGGCCACGGCCGAATTTCTCGCCCATGGAATCGTCGGACAGGTAGGTGATGTGGCCGACCATCCGCGCCAGCATCAAGCCACGCTTGGGGATCACGCCCGCTTCCTGGAACGAACCACCGTGGAAGTCGGGGTCGGTGAGGATCGCCTGGCGCGCCACTTCGTTGAAGGCGATGTTCTGCGCCGACAACTTGGGCGCCGAGGCGATGGCCAGGCAATGACGCACGCGGTCCGGGTAAGTAATGGTCCATTGCAGGGCCTGCATGCCGCCCAGGCTGCCGCCAATCACGGCGGCCCACTGGCTGATGCCCAGCAGGTCGGCCAGGCGTGCCTGGCTGTGCACCCAGTCTTCCACGGTCAGCACCGGGAAGTCGGCGCCGAACGGCTTACCGGTTTCCGGGTTGAGGCTGCTGGGGCCGGTGGAACCGTTGCAGCCGCCGAGGTTGTTCAGGCTGACCACAAAGAACTTATGGGTGTCGATGGGCTTGCCGGGGCCGATACAACTGTCCCACCAGCCGGGCTTGCGGTCGTCAACGCTATGGAAACCGGCGGCGTGATGATGGCCGGACAAGGCATGGCAGATCAGCACGGCGTTGCTCGCCGTGGCGTTCAGTTGGCCATAGGTTTCGTAGATCAGGTCGTAGGCTGGCAACGAACGGCCGCAGGCCAGGGCCAGGGGTTCGCTGAAATGCGCCACTTGTGGCACGACCAGTCCAACAGAATCGGGGGGGAAGGCAGCTGGCATCGACCCTGCTCTCGTTTAAATGAGGCGTAAGTCTAAAGAGCGGGGACCCTAGCGGCAAGCAATGGTCGGGGGTTAGCGTGATCGTTCCCACGCTCCGCGTGGGAATGCCTCTTGGGACGCTCTGCGTCCTGCCCTGGTGACGCGGAGCGTCACGGGCTGCATTCCCACGCGGAGCGTGGGAACGATCAGCACAAGCCATGCTATCGCAGGCAAGCCAGCCCCCATAGGGGCTACGGCATTCAGATCAGGCCAAACAACTCTTTTGGCATGTAAGCAAAGTACGCCAGGCGCGGAATCACCCAGCTTTGCAGCAACTGAATCACGATAAACGCGAAGATCGGCGAGATATCCAGGCCACCCAGGTTCGGAATCAGGCGACGGAAGGGTGCCAGCACCGGCTCGGTGATCTGAGCCACCAATTCGGCACCCGGGCTACGGCTACCCGGTGCGACCCAGGACAGGATCACGCTGATGATCATCGACCAGAAAATGATCTTCAGGAACAGCGAGAAAATCCCGATCAGGCCCCATGGCAACAGCAGCACGGTGAAGGCCTGGTATCCATTGAGCATCAGGATCACCACGAACAGCAAAATCTGCAGCAACAGCGCCAGCACCAGCGACGACATGTCCAGGCCGAACAGGCTCGGGATCACCCGGCGCAGCGGCTTGAGCAGCGGTTGGGTGGCCTTCACCACGAACTGGCACAGCGGGTTGTAGAAGTTCGCACGCACCAGTTGCAGGATAAAGCGCATCAGTACGATCAGCAGGTACAGGCTGCCCAGGGTCTGGATGATGAAAATGGCAGCGTCATTGATTCCGAGCATGTTTGATTACCTTGGTAAGGGACGACTATTTGCCCAGTTGCTCAGCCATCTCGGCTGAACGATGTGCGGCGGCACCCAGTGCTGTTTCCACCAGGGCTTCAAAGCCCCCGGCCTGGAACGACTCAATAGCCGCTTGTGTGGTACCACCTGGCGAGGTGACGCGACGGCGCAGTTCGGCGGCATCCACCTCGCTGCCGACCGCCATCTTGGCGGCGCCCAGGGCGGTTTGTTCCGCCAGTTGCTCGGCCACGTCGTGGGGCAGGCCCAGCTTGACGCCTGCGGCCGTCATGGCCTCGATCAACAGGAAGAAGTAAGCCGGGCCGCTGCCGGAGACGGCGGTGACCGCATCCAGTTGCTGTTCCTGCTCCAGCCACACGGCGATGCCCACCGCAGACAGCAGTTCCTGGGCCTGGTCACGTTGCTGCGCGGTGACTTCGCCAGTGGCATACAAACCGCTGACGCCCTGGCGCAGCAGCGCCGGGGTGTTGGGCATGCAGCGCACAATGGGCTGGGCACCGAGCCAGTTGGTCATGCTGGCGCAGGTGATGCCAGCGGCAATCGACACCACCAGTTGATGGGGTTGCAGGCTCGGGCTCAGGCTCTCGCACACGGCCTTCATGGCCTGGGGCTTGACCGCCAGCACGATCACATCGACGCCGTGGATGGCCTCGGCGTTATCGGCGAAGGTCTGGATACCGTGTTCGGCGCTGACGCGCTCGCGGGTTTCGGCACCGGGGTCGCTGGCGCGGATCTGCTCGGCGTCCAGGCCCTTGGCCCGCAGGCCACCGATCAGGCTGGCCGCCATGTTACCGGCGCCGATAAAGGCAATACGCGTGTTGCTCATGACAGGTCCTTATTTCGAGGGATGTCAGCCATTTCACGGCTGGCCGTAGTCGCGGGCGCCAAACAGGGCGGTACCGATCCGCACCCAGGTGGCGCCTTGGGCAATGGCCGACTCAAGGTCGTGGCTCATGCCCATGGAAAGTGTGTCCAGCGCCAGGTTCAAGCTGGCTTGCAAGTCGCGCACCGTGGCGAACGCCGCATCCTGCTCCGCCCGGTCTTGCGTCGGCTCGGGAATCGCCATCAAGCCCCGCAGCTTCAAGCGCGGCAGGGCGCTGATCGCTGTGGCCAGGGCCGGCAGGTCAGCGGGCGTGCAGCCGGACTTGCTGGCTTCGCCACTGACATTGACCTGGATGCAGATATTGAGCGGCGGCAGGTCGGCCGGGCGTTGTTCGGACAGGCGTTGTGCGATTTTCAGGCGGTCCACGGAGTGCACCCAAGCGAAGTGCTCGGCGATGGCACGAGTCTTGTTCGATTGAATGGGGCCGATGAAGTGCCAACTCAAGGGCAGGTCGGTTAATTCCGCCTGTTTGCCCAGGGCTTCCTGCAGGTAGTTTTCACCAAAGTCGCGCAGCCCGGCGGCATAGGCTTCGCGCACTGCCTGCGCCGGTTTGGTCTTGCTCACGGCCAGCAGGTGGATGCTGCTTGCGTCACGTTGCACGGCGTCGGCTGCGGCGCGGATGCGCTGGCTAACCAGGCCGATGTTGTCTGCTATCGTCGACATTCAAGATGCGCCCGTGGATATGGAGTCCGCGGCATTCTACTGGAAATGGAAAGCCCTATGGATATCACGCAATTGCTGACGGCCAGCGTAAGCCGAGGCGCCTCAGACCTGCATCTGTCAGCCGGCCTGGCACCCATGCTGCGCATTGATGGCGAGGTTTGGCCCCTGGATGGGCCGGCGCTGAGCGCTACCCAAGTGGTCGACTTATTGAGCCCTTTGCTGAATAAACATCAACAAAAGGATTTCGAAACATCTCTTGAAACGGATTTTGCCTTCGAGTTGCCAGGCGTCGCCCGGTTCCGGGCGAACGTGTTCCGCCAGGATCGCGGCGTGGGTGCGGTGTTTCGGGCTATTCCGGCTGAGGTCCAGAGCCTGGAAGACCTGAGGTTGGGCGAGGTGTTCCAGCGTATCGCCCGCTTCCCTCGCGGGCTGGTGCTGGTGACCGGGCCCACCGGCTCGGGCAAGTCCACGACCCTGGCGGCGATGATTGACGACCTCAACCGACACCGTCGCCAGCATATCCTCACGCTGGAAGACCCCATCGAGTTTATCCACAGGCCGAAAATGGCCCTGGTCAACCAGCGCCAGGTGCATCGCGATACCCACAGTTTCTCGCAGGCCCTGCGTTCCGCCCTGCGCGAAGACCCGGATGTGATCCTGGTGGGTGAACTGCGCGACCTTGAAACCATCCGCCTGGCGCTGACGGCGGCAGAGACCGGGCATCTGGTGTTTGGCACCCTGCACACCTCGTCGGCGGCAAAGACGGTAGACAGGCTGGTGGACGTCTTCCCGGCCGGGGAGAAGGCGATGGTCCGCTCGATGCTGTCGGAGTCGTTGCAGGCGGTGGTGTCCCAGGTGCTGGTGAAGAAAGTGGGCGGTGGGCGCGTGGCCGCCCATGAAATCATGCTGGGCACCCCGGCGATTCGTAACTTGATTCGCGAAGACAAGGTGGCGCAGATGGTTTCGGCGATCCAGACAGGTGGGGCGTTGGGGATGAAGACCCTGGATATGAGTTTGAAGGCGTTGGTCGGCGCAGGGCTGGTCAGCCGGGAAGAGGCGCGGGAGAAGGCGAGGGTGCCGGCAGATATCTAAAACGCACAGACACACAATGTGGGAGCTGGCTTGCCTGCGATAGCGGACTGTCAGGCACTCTCTCTGCCAACTGACACACCGTCATCGCAGGCAAGCCAGCTCCCACATTTGATTGCATTTCAAAGGGGGAGCTTCAGTGGTGCCTGGCTTAGCGCTGCACGATCCGCAGGTTGCTGTTCTGCTCTTTAGGCAGTACCCGCTTGGCAATCACGTAGTTCTTGTCCCAGAACGGCTTTTTCAGCGTGTCGATGCTCACCGACTTGCCACGGCGCGGTGCGTGAATAAAGCGGTCATTGCCCAGGTAGATGGCAACGTGGTTCACCTGGCGGCTCTTCAACTTGAAGAACAACAGATCGCCCGGCTTCAGGTCTTTGCGGTCAACCTTCAACCCATGGCCGGCCGCCATGGCGTTGGAGGTGCGTGGCAGGTCCACCGCTTTTACATCGTTAAATGCATATTTCACCAGCCCGCTGCAGTCGAACCCTTTACTTGGGCTGCTGCCGCCCCAACGATAAGGTGTACCGAGCACGTTGACGGCACGGCTCAAGACGTTGCTGCTTTGCTTGGTGTTCACGGCCAGCTGGGTGGAAAGCACTTTGCCGTGGGCCTTGCTCAGTTGAGTCGGGCGGCTGACGGTCGGCTTTGCCGCTTTGGCAGTGCTGGGCGTGCTATGGACTTTAGGGGTGAAACCGTTAACGTTCGGAAGTCGTTGCTCACGATTGGTGGCGTGGGCGGCCAGTGGCATTAATAGGCAAATGGTTAGCCATGTCTTGAAAAATGGTCGCATTAGGCGTGGCTCTTATGGGTTTGCGCGCAACTTTATAACAGCTTTTTGTGCTGTTCTCAGGCCGTTTGTCGACTGAACCTTGGGGTCAAATTCAGGAAAAACGCGACGATTCGCCGCAATTGTCCTACACAAGGCAGGCGGTACAAGGCTTTGAGGGCAGGAAGATACCATTTACCGTACGTCGGGCGCCCGTAAAAAAGTCACAAAGAAAATGAAAAAATTTATCTATCGACGCAAAAGAGGTCCTTCATGAACACCTATCAACAGGTTGGTCAGCAGCACGATACCCACAGTAAGGCGATTGGTTACCTGCTGTGGATTTTCGGTTTTACCGGGGCTCATCGCTTTTATTACGGCAAGCCCGTGACCGGTACGATCTGGTTTTTCACTTTCGGCTTGCTGGGTATTGGCTGGCTGATCGACTTGTTCCTGATCCCGGCCATGGACCGTGAGGCCGACCTGCGGTTTACCGCTGGGCCGATTGAATACAACGTGGCCTGGATTCTGTTGGCGTTCCTGGGGGTGTTTGGTGTGCACCGCATGTATCAGGGCAAATGGATCACCGGCCTGATCTACCTGCTGACCGGCGGTTTGTTCCTGGTCGGAGTGCTGTATGACTTCTGGACGTTGAACACGCAGATTTCGATCCGCAATGCCGAGCGCAATAGCGGCCGTTGAGCACTATAGCGCAGTGTGGGAGCTGGCTTGCCTGCGATGCAGGCACCTCGGTGTATCAGGTAGACCGAGGTGATGCTATCGCAGGCAAGCCGGCTCCCACATTGACCGTAACCACATTAGATAGGCGAGTTATCAAGCCTGGTAGCTGATCCGCCCATCCATCAAGGTATACCGCACCGTCGCCGGCAGGCTGTGGCCGATGAACGGGCAGTTTTCGCCCTTGGACAACCAGCGCTCACCAGCCACCGTCGAGCTTGCCAGGTCGAACAGCACCAGGTCCGCCGGTGAGCCCACCGCCAACTGGCCCGCTGGCAAGCGCAGGGCCTCGGCCGGGCCGGCGCTCAGGCGTGCCAGCAGTGTCGGCAGGTCCAGCAAGCCGTCTTCTACCAGCGTCATCGCCAATGGCAGCAACAACTCCACGCTGCTGATGCCCGGCTCGGTCGCGCCAAACGGTGCCAGCTTGGCATCTCGCTCGTGAGGTTGGTGGTGGCTGGAAATCGCCGACACCACACCCGACTTCACCGCCGCACGCAAACCGTCACGGTCTGCCTTGGTGCGCAGCGGGGGCTGTACGTGGTACAGGCTGGAGAAGTCGATCAGCGCCTCATCCGTCAGGATCAGTTGGTACAGGGCGACATCCGCGGTTACCCGTAAGCCACGGGCCTGGGCCTGGGCGATCAAAGCCACGCCCCGGGCGCTGGTCAACTGGCTGAAATGCGCACGCACGCCGCTTTGTTCTACCAGCAACAGGTCACGGGCGAGAGCCACGGTTTCTGCGGTTTCCGGAATGCCCGGCAGGCCGAGGAAGCTGGCCACTGCGCCTTCATGGGCCAGGCCACCTTCGGCCAGGTCGCGGTCCTGGGAATGGAAGATCACCGTCAAGTCGAACGTGGCCGCGTATTCCAGGGCGCGGCACAAGGTGCGTGTGCTGCGAAAGCTTTCCAGGCCATTGCCGAAGGCTACGCAACCGGCGTCACGCAGGGCGATCAATTCGGCAAGTTGTTCGCCATCCAGGCCCTTGCTCAAGGCGCCAATGGGAAACACTTTGCAATTGCCGGCTTCGCGGGCGCGGTCGAGGATCAGTTCGGTCACGGCCGACGTGTCCAGCACCGGCTTGGTGTTGGGCGGGCAACACAGGCTGGTCACACCACCGGCTGCGGCGGCCTGGGTTTCGCTGGCGATATTGCCTTTGCGGCTGTAGCCCGGCTCGCGCAGGGCGACATTCAAGTCCACCAGCCCAGGCGCGGCCACCAGGCCCTTGGCATCGATGCTCTGGCCGGCGTTGAAGCCTGCGGGGGCGGCGCCGATGGCGACGATCTTGCCGGCGTCCAGGTGTATATCGGTAACTTGGTCCAGGCCACTGGCCGGGTCGATGACTCGGGCGCCGAGAATGCTGAGCTTCACTGGGCCTGCTCCTGCTCGAATTGACGTTGCGCGGTTTGCCCGCTCATGGCCATGGACAGCACGGCCATACGCACCGCGATGCCGTAGGTCACTTGGTTGAGAATCACCGACTGTGGGCCGTCGGCCACCGCCGACTCAATTTCTACGCCACGGTTGATCGGCCCCGGGTGCATCACGATGGCATCCGGCTTGGCCATGCCCAGGCGTGCGGTGGTCAGCCCGAACAGGCGGTAAAACTCACCTTCGCTGGGCAATAAGCCCCCGGCCATGCGCTCGCGTTGCAGGCGCAGCATGATCACCACGTCCACATCCTTGAGGCCCTCGGCCATGTCGGTGTAGACCTTCACGCCATACTGTTCGATGCCGATGGGCAACAAGGTCTTGGGCGCAATCACGCGGATATCCGGGCAACCCAGGGCTTTGAGGGCCAGCATGTTCGAACGTGCTACCCGCGAATGCAGGATGTCGCCGACGATGGCCACCGAGAGGTTTTCAAAGCTGCCCTTGTGCCGACGAATGGTGAGCATGTCGAGCATGCCCTGGGTCGGGTGCGCGTGGCGGCCGTCGCCGCCATTGATGATCGCCACGTTCGGGCACACATGCTCAGCAATGAAGTGCGCAGCGCCGGAGTCGCCGTGGCGTACCACGAACATGTCGGCTGCCATGGCCTCCAGGTTGCGCAGGGTATCGAGCAGAGTTTCGCCCTTGCTCGCCGACGAGGTGGACACGTTCAGCGTGATCACATCGGCCGACAGCCGCTGGGCCGCCAGTTCAAAGGTGGTGCGGGTGCGGGTGGAGTTCTCGAAGAACACGTTGCAGATAGTTTTACCGCGCAACAACGGGACTTTCTTCACTGCTCGGCCACCGACTTCCAGGAATGAGTCGGCGGTGTCGAGGATTTCGGTGAGCAGTTCGCGGGGCAAACCGTCGAGGGACAAGAAGTGTTGCAACTGGCCCTGAGCATTGAGCTGCAGCGGGCGCTTGGCATCTAGAGGCGTCATCGCGGGGACTCTTTACAAGGCGGTTTAAAGGGCAAGGTCTTGCAGTTCGAGTTCGAGCGGCGTGGGACCGGACAATTTTACCCGTTGCTGGGGGGCAAGCGACAGGGTCGCGCCTACGACGTCCGGGCTGATCGGCAGCTCGCCAGCGTCCAGGTCCAACAGGCACACCAGGGTCACGCTGGCCGGGCGGCCATAGTCGAACAGCTCGTTCATGGCGGCGCGGATGGTACGGCCGCTCATCAGCACGTCGTCGATCAATACCAGGTGCTGGCCTTCGATCTCGAAGGGCAGGGCCGATGGGCGCACTTGTGGATGCAGGCCGTTCTGGCTGAAATCGTCGCGGTAGAAGGACACGTCCAGGGTGCCCAGGGGCGAATCGCTACCCAGTTCTTCCAGCAATGCCTGGGCCACCCACACGCCACCGGTGCGTATGCCGATAAAACGCGGTTCGCTGATGGCACGGTGTTCCAGGTGCGCCTTGAGGCGTATCGCCATCTGGCTGATCAGTTCGGCAGGGTTCGGCAAGCTCATGGTGGCTCCTTGTTAAGTGTGTAGGAGCGAGCTTGCTCGCGAAAAACTCATGGGCACCGCGTTCATCCAGCCTTCTCGCGGTATCGTTAACGTTCTTCGCGGGCAAGCCCGCTCCCACAGGATCGCGGCGGGTCAGGATTCAAATAAAGCGGTGTTTTCATCCAGCCAGCCCTGCAACAGCAAGGCGGCGGCGATGGCGTCCACCGGGTTGTCGCGGTAACTGCCTTTTTGCCCGCCACGGTCACGGCGCTCACCCTTGGCTTCAAAGGTGGTAAGGCGTTCGTCGTGGGTATAGAAGGGCAGGTTGTAGCGGCCATTGAGGCGGCGCGCGAATTTCTCGGCGCGCAGGCACATGTCGCTCGGGGTGCCATCCATGTTCAGGGGCAGGCCGACCACCACTGCGTCAGGCTTCCACTCTTTAATCAGGGCTTCGACCTGGTTCCAGTCCGGCACGCCGTTCTGGGCCTTGAGGGTGCACAGCTCACGGGCCTGGCCGGTGATGACCTGGCCAACCGCGACGCCGATCTGTTTGGTGCCGTAGTCAAAACCGAGGATCAGACGCAAAGCCATCAGGCGTGCCCCGCCTGGCTGGTCAGCAGGCTGAGGTTGACCCGCAGCTTGGCCGCGGCCGCTTCCAGGCGCAGTTCGCTGGCGGTGTTGAACAGGATGTCAGCGTCGAACGGGCAGGTCAGCCAGGCATTGCTGGCCAGTTCGGCCTCCAGTTGCCCGGCTTCCCAACCGGCGTAGCCCAGGGTGATCACACTTTGCTCAGGGCCGACGCCGTCGGCGATGGCAAACAGCACGTCCTGGGACGTGGAGAGTGACACGCCTTCAAGGTCTACCGTGGCCTGGAACTTCGGCCCGGTGGGGTGCAGCACAAAACCGCGATCGGTCTGCACCGGCCCGCCGATGTAGATCGGCACGTGCAGGCAGCTTGCCGGCGGGTCGATTTCCGGGCGCAGTTGCTCAAGGATATCCGCCAGGTTCAGCTCCTGCGGGCGGTTGACCACCAGCCCCATGGCACCATTGGCCGTGTGCTCGACGATGTAGGTCAAGGTCTGCGCAAAGTTCGGGTCGGCCATATGGGGCATGGCGATCAGGAATTGGTGCTTGAGGTAGGTCGGGCTGACGTTTTTCATGTCCGCTAGTGTGGCGTTGGAGGGGCGAACTGACAAGTGCGGGCGCGCGCCTGATCGCTGATCGTTCCCACGCTCCGCGTGGGAACGCATCCCGGGGCGCTCCGCGTCCCAAGGGCAGACGCAGAGCGTCCGTGGCGGCATTCCCACGCGGAGCGTGGGAACGATCTGTAGTGCGGGCGCGATCAGTTGCTGGACAACCGGTCGCCCTTGGCAAACCGCCAGGTGCGGATGATTTCCAGGCGGTCCACGTCGTTCAAGTCGCCGCTGAACGGCGCAAAGGGCGCGGCCAGACGCACGATACGTTGCGCGGCCTGGTCCAGCAGCGGCTGGCCGGAGGACTCCAGCACCTGCACTTCATACAGCGAGCCGTCACGGTTGATCGACACCAGCAGGCGCAAATTGCCATAAATCTGCTGGCGCCGCGCCTCGTCCGGGTAATTGAGGTTACCGATACGTTCGACCTTCTTGCGCCACTCGTCCTTATACCAGGCACCTTTGTCGCGCATGGTCGAGGCCGCGTTCAGGCGGTAGATGCGCGGGCGCTTGGCATACAGCTGTTGCTCATGGGCCAGTTCGGCTTCCAGGCTGGAAATTTCGTCGGACAGCGTCGAACTGTCGAACGTCGGCGCAGGTTTTACTGGCTCGGGCTTGGGTTCGGTCTTGGCCTTTTCGCGCTGGGTCGGGGCTTTTTGTGGCTTGGGCGCGACGGTGGCTACCGCAGCCTTGGGCGTGGCCTGCTTGACCTCGGGCTTTGGCGCCGGCGGCGGGGTGACCTTCTTGACCTGGTTGTCGTGGAAGGGCGCCACTTCGGTGGTCTTGGGCACGGCTTTCTTGTCGAGGGTGCCGCTGCCTTGCTGGTTGTCCTGGGCGAGAAAGTCAGCCTTTTCGGGCTTCTTTTCGCTCTTGAACGTGGCGAGGGTGATTTCCAGGGTCTTGGTGATCTGCTTGGGTTCCACCAGGGTGAACCCCACGCCCAGGAGCAGGGCGAGGTGAATCAGCGCAGCGAGAAACAGGGTAAAACCGAGACGATCAGCCGGGCGCACGCCGCTATGGGTGAATTCGGGGGGCAGATCGGACGGGAGTGTCATGACAAGAAAACCAACATCGCGCGTTTCACAGATGGCGCATGATAACGCAATGTTGGTGTGTGTCCGGCTGTTCTATGTCACTTGGCTTTTAGCTTGCGCTCAATGGCGGCCATCAGCATTTCGCCGATATTCGTGCCAAATGCATTGTCGATCTCGCGAATACAGGTGGGGCTGGTGACGTTGATTTCAGTGAGGTTCTCACCAATTACGTCGAGTCCGACAAACAGCAGGCCTTTTTCCCGCAGGGTCGGGCCGACTTGAGCGGCGATCCAGCGGTCCTTGTCCGACAACGGCCGCGCTTCACCGCGACCACCGGCGGCCAGGTTGCCACGGGTCTCGCCGGCTGCCGGGATACGCGCCAGGCAGTAATCCACCGGCTCGCCGTCGATCATCAGGATACGCTTGTCACCGTCCTTGATCGCCGGCAGGTAGGCCTGGCCCATGATCTGCTGGGTGCCCAGGGCGGTCAGGGTTTCGAGGATCACCGACAGGTTCGGGTCGCCGGCGCGGTGACGGAAGATCGAGGTGCCGCCCATGCCGTCCAGCGGCTTGAGGATCACGTCGCCATGCTTGGCGGCGAATTCACGCAGTACATCGGCGCGGCGGCTGACCACGGTCGGTGGCGTGCACTGCGGGAACAGGGTGGCAAACAGCTTTTCATTGCAGTCGCGCAGGCTCTGCGGTTTGTTGACGATCAACACGCCCGCACGTTCTGCCTGCTCCAGCAAGTAGGTGGAGTACACAAACTCCATGTCGAACGGCGGATCCTTGCGCATCAGGATCACGTCGAGGTCGCTCAGCGGGCTGTCGATTTCGTCAGAAAGCTCGAACCACTTCTCAGGGTTGGCGAACACCTGCAGCGGGCGCATGCGTGCGCGGGCTTCGCCGTCACCCTGGTAAAGGTCGCGCTGCTCCATATAGAACAAGGTCCAGCCGCGGGCCTGGGCGGCCAGGAGCATGGCCAGCGAACTGTCCTTTTTATAGGAAATGCTGGCGATAGGGTCCATGACAATGCCGACGCGAACGCTCATGGGGGATTTCCTCTAGCAAATTGGGGCGCATAAAAGTGGCGTCAGAGTGGCGCTGCGGCTGTTGTGGGTCAAGGAAAAACCACTGGGCGGGCGCCTCGATAGATTGCGCCAGGAGACTGTGCTAAAAAGGCTGGCACGGCGCAGCAGCCCTTGAATTCCAAGGCTTGCGGCGTTCATCCTGTGCAACGTCAGGCAGTACACACCGAAAACCGATTCGCTGTGGCGATGGTAGAGCAAATATGGAACAGCATTCCAACGCCTTGAAGGTGATGGTGATCGACGATTCGAAAACGATCCGCCGCACCGCCGAGACGCTGTTGAAGAACATGGGGTGCGAGGTCATCACGGCGATCGACGGTTTCGACGCCCTGGCCCGTATTGTCGATCATCACCCGCACATTATCTTTGTCGACATCATGATGCCGCGCCTGGATGGCTACCAGACCTGCGCCCTGGTGAAGAACAACCCGGCGTTCAAGTCGATCCCGGTGATCATGCTGTCCTCCAAGGATGGCCTGTTCGACAAGGCCAAGGGACGCATTGTGGGTGTCGATCAATTTTTGACCAAGCCTTTCAGCAAGGAAGAACTGCTGGGGGCGATCAAGGCTTATGTGCCTGGGTTCGCCGCAGTAGAACAAGCACACTGACGCCGCCTCACGAGGGCTGGCGCCGACCAATGTAGCGGGGAAAACCATGGCACGTATTCTGATCGTCGACGATTCGCCGACTGAAATGTACAAACTCACCGGCATGCTGGAAAAGCACGGCCACCAAGTCCTGAAAGCCGAGAACGGAGGGAATGGCGTGGCCCTGGCCCGCCAGGAAAAGCCCGACGCGGTGCTGATGGACATCGTGATGCCGGGCCTCAACGGCTTCCAGGCCACACGCCAATTGTCCAAGTCGCCCGAAACCAGCGATATCCCCGTGATCATCATCACCACCAAGGATCAGGACACCGACAAAGTCTGGGGCAAACGCCAGGGCGCCAAGGACTACCTCACCAAGCCGGTGGATGAAGAAACCCTGATCGCCACCCTGAACAAGGTGCTGGCCGGCTAAGGCTTGCGATCATGACCGAGTCGCAAACCGCTTTTGAGCTGCTGCTGGACATCGACCGCCGCTGCCGCTTGCTGGCCGCGGACCTGCCGTCCCAGGAAACGCGCCTGCAACGCTGGAGCGGTATCGCCTTTCGCATAGGGCCAAACGCCTACGTGGCGCCCATGGGCGAAGTCGCCGAGGTGTTGCATGAGCCGCGCTGCACCTTGATGCCGGGGGTCAAGCCTTGGGTCAAGGGCGTGGCCAACTTGCGCGGGCGCTTGCTGCCGGTGATGGACCTGGGCGGGTTCCTTGGCCTTGAGTTGTCCAAGGCGCGCAAGCAACGGCGGGTGCTGGTGGTGGAGTTCAACGACCTGTTTGTCGGGCTGCTGGTAGATGAGGTGGTAGGCATGCAGCATTTCCCATTGGACGCCTGGGTGGCGAGCACCGCCTCGAGCGCGCCGTTTATTCAGGGCCAGTTCGACGGCGACCCGCCGTGGCAAGTCTTCAGCCCCTTCGCCCTGGCCCAGGCCCCTGGCTTCATGGATGTTGCCGCATGAGCACCGCTACCACGCCCAAACCCCAGGCCGCTTCGCGCAGCCGTTCGCAGATCATCGTGCTGTTTATCGCCTTGATTGTGTTCATCATGTTGCTGTTCGCCAACTTCGCGTACCTCAACACCCAGTCCACCTACGATAAACAGTACATCGGCCACGCCGGTGAGCTGCGCGTGCTGTCCCAGCGCATTGCCAAGAACGCCACCGAGGCCGCTGCCGGCAAAGCGGCGGCGTTCAAGCTGCTGGGCGATGCGCGCAACGATTTTGCCCAGCGCTGGGGCTACCTGAAAAAAGGTGACCCGCAAACCGGTTTGCCGGCGGCGCCCAGTGCGGTACGCGCCGAAATGCGGGCAGTGCAGACCGACTGGGAGGCGCTGCTGAAAAACACCGACGCTATTCTCGCCAGCGAGCAGACCGTGTTGTCGTTGCACCAGGTGGCGGCGACCCTGGCCGAAACCGTGCCGCAACTGCAGATCGAGTCGGAAAAGGTCGTGGATAGCCTGCTGCAACGCGGCGCCCCGGCCAGCCAGGTGGCCTTGGCCCAACGCCAGTCGCTGCTGGCCGAACGTATCCTGGGGGCGGTCAACACGGTGCTGGCGGGGGATGAAACCGCCGTGCAGGCCGCCGATGCCTTCGGTCGCGATGCCAACCGTTTTGGCGCGGTGCTCAATGGCATGCTCAACGGCAACCCGGGGTTGCGTATCACCCAGGTCGAAGACCCGGACGCCCGGGCGCGGCTGGCGGACATTGCCGAGCTGTTCGAATTTGTCTCCGGCTCCGTGGATGAAATTCTCGAGACTTCGCCGCAGTTGTTCCAGGTGCGCGCCTCGGCGAGCAATATTTTCAACTTGTCGCAAACCCTGCTCGATGAAGCTTCGCACCTGGCCACCGGTTTTGAAAACCTCGCCAGCGGGCGCAGTTTAGACACCATCGGCGGTTACGTGCTGGGCTTGCTGGCGCTGGCCTCGATCATCCTGATCGGCCTGGTCATGGTGCGCGAGACCAACCGCCAACTGCATGAAACCGCGCAGAAGAACGAGCGCAACCAGAACGCGATCATGCGCCTGCTGGATGAAATCGAAGACCTGGCCGACGGCGACCTTACCGTCACCGCCTCGGTCACCGAAGACTTTACCGGCACCATCGCAGACTCCATCAACTATTCGGTGGACCAACTGCGCGACCTGGTCGCCACCATCAATCTCACGGCCGGGCAGGTCGCGGGCGCGGTACAGGACACCCAGGCCACCGCCATGCACCTGGCCCAGGCGTCGGAGCATCAGGCCCAGCAGATTGCCGAAGCGTCTACCGCCATCAACCAGATGGCGCAGTCCATCGATCAGGTATCGGCCAACGCGGCCGAATCCTCTGCGGTAGCAGAACGTTCGGTAGAGATCGCCAACAAAGGTAACGAGGTGGTGCACAACACCATCCACGGCATGGACAACATTCGCGAACAGATCCAGGACACCGCCAAGCGCATCAAGCGCCTGGGCGAGTCGTCCCAGGAAATTGGCGACATCATCAGCCTGATCGACGACATCGCCGACCAGACCAACATCCTCGCCCTCAACGCCGCAATCCAGGCCAGCATGGCCGGTGACGCCGGGCGCGGCTTTGCGGTGGTGGCCGATGAAGTGCAACGGCTGGCCGAACGCTCCTCGGCGGCCACCCGGCAGATCGAAACCCTGGTGCGCACCATTCAGGCCGACACCAACGAAGCGGTGATCTCCATGGAGCAGACCACTACAGAAGTGGTGCGCGGCGCACGCCTGGCCCAGGACGCCGGGGTGGCGCTGGAAGAGATCGAAGGCGTGTCCAAAACCCTGGCGGCGCTGATCCAGAGCATTTACAACGCGGCGCAGCAACAGACCTCATCGGCGGGGCAGATTTCCCTGACCATGAACGTGATCCAGCAGATCACCACCCAGACGTCGTCGGGTTCCACCGCCACCGCCGAGAGCATTGGTAACCTGGCGAAGATGGCCAGCCAGTTGCGCAGGTCGGTATCGGGTTTCACCTTGCCGCCGCCCAAGCAGGTCGATGATTGAAATACGACCTGAACAACACCACAGTCCAACTGTGGGAGCTGGCTTGCCTGCGATAGCGGTTTGTCAGATACAGATATAGTGCTGACCCACCGCTATCGCAGGCAAGCCAGCTCCCACATTGGATCTCCATTGTTTGTGAGATACCAGCAACTCATGAATTCTAAGCGGAGCAGTTATGGTTGATCGGCACGACTACGTGGCCCTCGAATGGGTCAAGGGCGACATTGCCGAAACCCTGAAGCAGGCCCGTTCGGCCCTGGACGCGTACGTTGAAACCCAGGTCGACGACGCCCTCAACGAATGCCTGGCCGGTATCCACCAGGTGCATGGCGCGCTGCAAATGGTCGAGTTCTACGGCGCGGCGCTGTTGGCCGAAGAGATCGAAGAACTGGCCCTGGCGCTACAGGCCGGGCATGTCGGCCAGCGCGATGAAAGTATCCGCCTGCTGCAACAAGCCCTCGGCCAATTGCCGCTGTACCTCGACCGCGTGCACAGTGCCCGCCGCGACCTGCCACTGGTGGTGCTGCCGCTGCTCAACGACCTGCGCAGCGCCCGTGGTGAAAGCCTGCTGTCGGAAACCAGCCTGTTCAGCCCGCAACTACTGTCGATCGAGCCGTTGCCTGAGCAAGCCCTGGCCCAACGGGCAACGCCGGATCTGCATGAGCAGTTGCGCCAATGGCGCCACCTGCTGCAACAAGCCCTTGCCGGGTTGCTGCGTGAAGACCACGGCCCCAGCAACCTGGAAGACATGGCCCGGGTGTTCGCACGCCTCGAAGCGCTGTGCCAGGGCGCGCCGCTGTTGTCGTTGTGGCAGGTCACCTCGGCGCTGGTCGAAGGCATGCTCACCGGCGTGGTCGCCAACAGCCCGGCGCTGCGCAGCCTGCTCAAGGCTAGCGATAAACAACTCAAGCGCTTGCTGGTTCAAGGCGTCAATGGCATCAACCAGCCGGCGCCGGATGAGTTGCTCAAGAGCCTGTTGTTCTACGTCGCCAAAGTCACCCGGCCGACGCCGCGCATGCAAAGCCTGAAGGAACGCTACGGCTTGGACGAAGCCTTGCCCGACAGCGCCGTGGTCGATGCTGAACGTGCGCGGCTGGCTGGGCCGGATCGCAATGCCATGGGCTCGGTGCTCGGGGCGTTGTGTGAGGAACTGGTGCGGGTCAAGGAACGCCTGGATCTGTTCGTGCGCAGTGATCGCCAGCACACCCAAGACCTCGACCCATTGCTGGCGCCGTTGCGGCAGATCGCCGATACCCTCGCGGTGCTGGGTTTCGGCCAGCCGCGCAAAGTGATCATCGACCAACTCGCGGTGGTGTTGAGCCTGGTCCAGGGGCAGCGCGAACCCAATGACGCGGTGTTGATGGATGTGGCCGGCGCGTTGCTGTATGTCGAAGCGACGTTGGCGGGGATGATCGGCACCGTCGAACCGCAAAGCCGTGAAGACAGCCGCTTGCCCACCACCGACCTGACCCAGATTCACCAGCTGGTGATTCGCGAGTCGTGCCAGTGCCTGCGCCAAGCCAAGGAGCTGGTGATCGACTGCATCGAGGCCGACTGGGACCGTCAGCGCCTTGAGTCCTTGCCCGAGCTGTTGAGCCAGGTACGCGGTGCCCTGGCGATGATTCCTTTGCCGCGCGCGGCGAGCTTGATGCGCGGTTGCACCGACTACGTCGATGAGCAATTGATGATCAACCAGGCCGCTCCTTCGGCGGCTCAACTGGCGCATTTCGCCGAGGTGGTCAGCAGCCTGGAGTACTACCTCGAACGCATGCTTCAAGACCCTGACGCGGCGGGCGAAAAAGTGCTGGAACTTGCCACCCAGGGCTTGAATGCATTGGGCTACCTGCCGGTGGAAAAACCTTGGCGCCAGGCCCTGGTTGCGCCCGAGGGCGCACTGTCCGAGGCCGCACCCAGCCAGTCCCAGTTCGATGCGCTGGCCAGCCCCACCTCACGTCTCAACCCTCCGGCCTTGCAGCGACCGGGCAGCCTGTTGCCGCCGCCGGCCGGTGAAGAACCGATTGACGATGAGCTGCGCGAAGTCTTCCTTGAAGAAACCGATGAAGTCCTCGACGTGTTGCATCGCTACCTGCCCGACAGCACGGACAAAGCCGCCCAGGGCGAAATGCGCCGCGCCTTCCATACCCTCAAGGGCAGCGGCCGCATGGTGCGCGCCCTGGTGCTGGCCGAGCTGGCCTGGGCCGTGGAGAACCTGCTCAATCGCGTGCTGGAACGCAGCGTAATCCTTGGCCCTGAGGTGCAGCAGGTGTTGGATGAGGCCGTGGCCCTGCTGCCGGAGCTGATCGCCGATTTTGCCAGCGACGACCAACGCCAGCGCGATGAAGTGGACGCCTTGGCCGCCCGTGCCCATGCCCTGGCCAGTGGCGCCGCCACGTCGGCCACCGAGCCCCATGACCCGATGCTGCTGGAGATCTTCCGCAACGAAGCCCAGGGCCATCTGGACAGCCTCGACCACTTCTTGCAACAGGCCGCCGAGCAGGTGCCGCTGCAGGTCAGCGATGAGCTGCAACGCGCCTTGCACACCCTCAAGGGCAGCGCCTACATGGCCGGCGTATTGCCCATCGCCGAACTGGCGCGCCCGCTGGACCACCTCACCCGTGAATACAAGGCCCACCGCCTGCCGCTGGACAAGGACGAAGTGGCGTTGCTGCTTGAAGCACAAGCGCTGTTCCAGCGCGGGCTGGGTGACCTGGACCACAATCCACTGGCGCCGATCAACGGCGCGGCCGACCTGATCAGCCGCACCCAACGCCTGCTGGAGCATCAACTCGCCGCCTTGCTCGACGCGCCCACGGCCGGCCTGCGCGTCAAGCGTGACCCGCACTTGATCACCAACTTCCTGGCCCAGGGCATGGACATCCTGCTCGACGCCGAAAGCTTGCTGCGTCGCTGGCAGCAACACCCTGGCGACCGTCAGGAACTCACGGCGTTGCTGGACGAGCTGACCACCCTGGGCGAGGGCGCGCACCTTGCCGATCTGCATCCTATCGACGCGTTGTGCGAAGCCTTGCTCGACCTGTATGGCGCGGTAGAAGAAAGCAGCCTGGCGGTCAGCGCCCGGTTTTTCCAGGAGGCCGAACAGGCCCATGACGCGCTGATCAACATGCTCGACCAGTTGGCCGCCGGCCAGGAAATCAGCCCCGCGCCCGCACGGCTGCAGGCGTTGCGCGAGTTGCTCGATGAAGCACTGGACCCGTCCGCCACGGGCCTGATCAAAAGCGACGGCAGTCGCGGCCTGAGTATCGCCGAGTTGGGCGCGGCCACTGCGCAGCTGGATCACGCCACCGCGATGGACGACGAGATTGTCGAGATTTTCCTTGAAGAGGCCGTAGACATCCTCGACAGCGCCGGCCAGTCGCTCAAGCGCTGGTTGCTGGAACCCGAAAACGCTGCGCCCTTGTCCTCGTTGCAGCGGGACCTGCACACCCTCAAGGGCGGTGCGCGCATGGCCGAAATCGACCCGGTGGGCGACTTGGCCCATGAGCTGGAATGCGTTTATGAGGGGCTGGTGGACCGCCGCTATAGCTATTCTGTCGAGCTGTCCCAGGCACTGATGGCCAGCCATGAGCGCTTGGCCCAACAGTTGGACGAGCTGCAACAGCAGCAACCCTTGAGTGACGGTGCCGAACTGGTCGAAAGGCTGCGGGAATTGCGCCAGGCCAGCAGCCCTGCAGCGCCGGCTGTGGTGGCGCCGGCCTCGGGTGCCGACCCGGAATTGCTGGATATCTTCCTCGAAGAAGCCGCCGATATCCTCGACAGTTCAGGCAGCGCGCTCCTGCGCTGGCAGGCCGAACCGGGCAGTCGCCAGGAAGTGGAAACCCTGCTGCGGGACCTGCACACCCTCAAGGGTGGTGCACGCATGGTCGAGATCGGGCCGATCGGCGATCTGGCCCATGAGCTGGAATTTCTCTACGAAGGGCTGTCCGCCGGTTTGCTCGCGCCGACCCCTGAACTGTTCGCACTGCTGCAAGGCTGCCATGACCGCCTGGCGCAGATGATCGACGCCGTGGCCGAGGGGTTGCCGGTGGGTTCGGTGGATAAACTCATCGAGCGCATCAAGAGCCTGGTGCACCCCAGTGATGAGCCGGTCACACCGGTGGCGCTGCCGGCTGGCAAGGCCGAAGCGGTCGCCGACCCGGCTGCCGACATGGTGAAAATCTCCGCCGACTTGCTTGATGACCTGGTCAACCTGGCCGGCGAAACCTCGATCTTCCGTGGGCGTATCGAGCAGCAAGTCAAGGATGCGCGCATTGCCTTGAGTGAGATGGAAACCACCATTGAACGCATGCGCGACCAACTGCGCCGGCTCGACAGCGAAACCCAGGGCCGCCTCCTGAGCCGTCAGCAGGCCGAGGCCGAACGCCTGGGCTACGAAGAATTCGACCCGCTGGAAATGGACCGCCACTCGCAGCTGCAACAGCTGGCCCGTGCGCTGTCCGAATCTGCCTCCGACCTGCTCGACCTCAAGGACACCCTTGAGCGCCGCAACCAGGATGCCCACAATCTGCTGCAGCAACAGGCGCGCATCAACACCGAATTGCAGGAAGGCCTGATGCGCACGCGCATGGTGCCTTTCGAGCGCATGTTGCCACGCCTCAAGCGCATCGTGCGGCAAGTAGCGGGCGAGTTGGGCAAGGACGTGGAGTTTATCGTCGGCAATGCCGAAGGCGAGATGGACCGCAATGTGCTGGAACGCATGGCGGCCCCCTTGGAGCATATGCTGCGCAACGCCGTCGACCACGGTCTGGAGTCCCGCGAAGTGCGGCTGGCGGCGGGTAAACCTGAGAAGGGCCGCATCACCCTGGACCTGACTCACGAAGGCGGCGACATCGTCTTCGACATGCGTGACGACGGCGCGGGTGTGCCCCTCGAAGCGGTGCGGCGCAAGGCGATCAAGCGCGGCTTGCTCGCGCCCCATCAAGAGATCAGCGACCGTGACGTGTTGCAGTTCATCCTGCAACCGGGCTTTTCCACCGCCGAGAAAATCACCCAGATTTCCGGGCGCGGCGTGGGCATGGACGTGGTGCATGAAGAAGTGCGCCAGCTCGGCGGCTCCATGGTGATCGACTCGACGCCGGGCATGGGCGTGCATTTTCGCATTCGCCTGCCGTTTACCGTGTCGGTCAATCGTGCGCTGATGGTGCACTGCGCGGACGACCAATACGCGATTCCTCTCAACACCATCGAAGGCCTGGTGCGCGTGCTGCCCCACGAATTGGCGGGGCACTACCAGCAAGACCCAGCGCACTATGAATATGGCGGTCAGCGCTACGAGTTGTTCTACTTAGGCGACCTGCTGCACACCGCCAGCCGCCCGAAACTGCTGGGCCAGTACCAGCCTGTGCCGGTGCTGCTGGTGCACTGCAATGAACGCCGCGTGGCGGTGCACGTGGATGCCATGGCCGGTACCCGCGAGATTGTGGTCAAGGGCCTGGGGCCGCAATTCTCCGGGGTGCAGGGTGTGACCGGCGCGACCATCCTGGGCGACGGCCATGTGGTGCTGATCATCGACCTGCTGGCGCACATCCGCGCCCGACAACCGGCCTTGCCGGCCCAGGCGGTGGATGCGCCGCTGATCCTCAACGACCCACTGAAAAAACGCCCGCTGCTGGTGCTGGTGGTGGACGACTCGGTCACCGTGCGCAAAGTCACCAGCCGCCTGCTGGAGCGCAACGGCATGAACGTGCTCACCGCCAAGGACGGCATCGACGCCCTCGCCATCCTGGAAGAACACACCCCGGACCTGATGCTGCTCGACATCGAAATGCCGCGCATGGACGGCTTCGAAGTGGCCATCCAGATACGCAACGACCCACGCCTGATGCGCTTGCCGATCATCATGATCACCTCACGCACCGGCCAGAAACACCGCGACCGCGCCATGGCCATTGGCGTCAACGACTACCTCGGCAAGCCGTACCAAGAGTCGGTACTGCTGGAAAGCATCGCCTACTGGAGCAAGTCCCATGCTTGAGCACCGCACCAGCCAACTCACCGGGCTGCTGCTGCCCCTGGCCGACCGCCACCTGGTGCTGCCCAACGTTGCCGTGGCCGAACTGATCGACTTCCAGCGCGGCGAACCCGCCAGCGATGCGCCGCCGTGGTACCTGCGGCAAGTGACCTGGCGCGATCGGCAAATTCCGCTGATCAGCTTTGAGGCGGCCTGCGGCGAAGCCAGCATGACGGGTGAACGCTCGCGCATCGTGGTGTTGAATGCACTGGGCGGGCGACCGACATTGAAATTCATCGCGCTGGTGATTCAGGGCATTCCGCGTTCGTACAAGCTTGATAGCGAATTGAGCTACGTGGATGTGCCGCTATGCCCACTGGAACTGGCGGCGGTGCAAGTGGGCGAGCAGGTGGCGAAGGTGCCGGATTTAATGGGCCTTGAAGCGCTGCTGGTAGAGTCCGGCCTGGCCTGATCCTGAGCCCTATGACTGTTCGTTCCCACGCTCCGCGTGGGAATGCCGCCGGGAACGCTCCGCGTCCTGCCAGTCAGCACAAGGGTGACGCAGAGCGTCACAGGATGCATGCCCACGCGGAGCGTGGGAACGATCAGTTAAAAGCCTTAAAGACAGTTGCTCCCACACTGAGCTGCGCTCATCTCCAGGTCTCAATCAATCCACGCAGAGCGTGCAAATAATCGATGAATGTCGGAATAGGATGGAGTTGCTGTAGGCGAGTTCTGAATTTGGAATAGGCGGGTTTTCAGGCCGCAGTGGAGTGGCTAGTTTCTGCACTCCTCACTGCCGGCAAGGACTCGCAAATGGCCGTGCCGTTAATGCCGCCCGGTGTTTCAACTCTTGAAAACATGGCGATATCCCAATCCAAACGCATTCATCTCAAGCCCGGCTCGGCATTCGCCTATTCCTGGTTTGAATCCCAGGTCCGTGCGGCCGGCCCTTGGAGCTATAAGAAGCAGAGGCGTCAGTACGAAGCTTTTGGTAACTTCAATTACGGTGCCACAGGCACAGTGCTGGGCATTCCCGAAAATGTGTTGCTGCGAGCCGCCGGTGTGGCTCAAACCGTCGCCAGAACGACTCGTCCGGATTTTGGATCATGGTGGGGCGGTGAGCCTTTTGGTGACGACCCACGGGACCAATATTGGATAAGAAGAGGTATCGAATATGCCATTTCGCAAGGCCACTAAGCGGCTCATACCTGTGCTGCGTAATTGCCTGCTTGTGATCTGCCTGCTCTATATCGGCGGCAGTTGGGTCCTGGCGCCCGGAACACCGGACCTGGATGAAGTGGTGTTGAAGCATTCCCTGGGCAACGGTATGTCGATCTATGGTGCGCGAGATGGCCAAGGTGGCGCGACGGTGGGGTTTTCCTACAGGTACTACGTGCATAAGGATTTGGGAAGTGATCAGGAAATACTCGGCGCATTAGTGTCAGCACCTCCTTTTCTCAAAACAAAAGAGCCCGATGTTCAAGTCAATAATGAGGGTGGTGCCCTGCAGCTGGTTATTCAGGGAGAAGTGTATGAGTACCATAGCTATGCGCTGGAGGGCCTTGGGAAGGTCAGGGTGATGATGGTGTTGTGATGGGCCGGCGCTCAGATTTTTCCTGCAAGATGTCGGGCTGTGCATGAACTTGTTGTGATTGATCATCGCGCCTAGTCTTCGCTCCGTCATCGCAAAAAACGGTGACACGGACGTGCAAGTCCGGTTACATGTCGGCGCACCAACGCCCATAGCCATTCGACGGGCGTTTTTTATGCCTGCTGTACTCGTTATGGCGGCTGTGCGTGGGAGATTCTTCGGAGTCTGCCGGGGTCCGATATGCCCGGTCTTGCACACCTGCGTACAGCTGCCACCTTCATTCGCGTGCAAGCGGAGAGAGGGCAGCCTCCATCACATATCGGAGCTGTAAATCATGGTCAAACCTACGCCCAATCCACCGCTCTTCACCGTAAACCCCCACCAAGACACCGAAACCCTGCTGGTCAATGCCAGCGAAACCCTGTCCTCGCTCAATGCGCTCACCTGCAACCTGGCCTTCGACTTGGACACTTCCCAGCGCGCCATCATGCTGGGAATTCAGCAAATGGCCGAGCTGGGTCAGTTGTTGGTCGATAGAGCGCTGGAGCAAATCAGCCCATCGCCAGCAACTTGAAACGGTCCCAAAAAGGGACTGATCATTCCCTCTTTGGGACCGCTATCTAACCAACACCACCGACCCATGTGGGAGCTGGCTTGCCTGCGGCCATAGGTATCTACACAACTTTGTGGGTTGTAACAGCAGACGGTAACCACGATGCGAAGCGAGTCGCTCTTGATCTGCTTTTGATCTTAGGCGCCCCGTTAAACCACGCTGGCCGGAATTCGACAGGGATTTGGG
>NZ_JASBQZ010000019.1:0-85842 GCF_029960685.1 Pseudomonas sp. AL10 | reverse complement strand
GAGATCAAGATCAAAAGCAGATCAAGAGCGACTCGCTTCGCATCGTGGTTACCGTGGGCCCTTACCCAGAATGTCCTCGCTGCGCTCAAACCCGCCGCGCAAACGTATCGCTATGACTGCCCGACACCTTGCGGCAATGCACCAGCGCATCGCGAATCATGAAGTTCACCAAGGTCGGAGACACCCCAAGCTCCTTGGCGATGTCTTTTTGCGGCACGCCATGCAAGCGGTACATCTCGAACGCGTAGCGGGTGCGCTGTGGCAACTCCGTCAGGGCGTCGGCGATGTTTTCCAGGGTGTTGAAATTGATGTGCGAGGTTTCCGGTGAAGCGCCGTGAATAACCACATTCAAGCCTTCCTCTTCGGTCCCGGAATATTTGAGCTCCAGAGCCTGCTTGCGGTAGTGATCGATCGCCAGGTTGCGCACGATCTGGAACAGATAACTCAGTTGAGCCTTGAACGATGAGGTGATGGTCGGTGCCGACTGCAGCCGAAAGTAGGCGTCTTGCACCACGTCTTCGGCGCGGGAGCGGCACCCGGTGATGCGAGCCGCGATCTTCACCAGGATCAGCCGATTGTCGACGAATGCCTGGAGAAGGGGTGAATCGCACCTGCCTGTGGATACTGGTTCCGTCATGGAAATCACCTTGTTGCTAATAGGTTAGGGGAGGGCATCCCTGCTGAGGCCTCCTACACATCGGGCAACAAATTATGCTGAATGATAATGATTGTCAAATGAGAAGACGAACTAATCTTATGCCTTGGGCAAAGGTGTGAACCACGTCTCGCTCGCCCCCGGCGACTAATTATTTGCTGGCTCCGTCCGTTCTCATGGGTGACAGGTTCGTTAGTACAACGGCCAAGGATCAGCACCCGCAGGAGGACCAGATGGGTTTTTATCGTGCATTCAGCGTGTTTCAGTTTGGAGTCCTCGCGCGATGAGTACGCCCCTGCGGCTGCGCCTGTTTTGCCTGCCCCATTCAGGCGCCAGCGCCTCGGTCTATGCGCGCTGGCGCCGGGTTCTGCCGGACTGGCTGCAGGTGTGCCCGCTGGAATTGCCGGGGCGCGGCATGCGCATGGACGAGCCGTTGCAGCGCGATATCAAGGCCTTGGCCGCGCAGCTTGCTGAAGAGATCAGCCGTGATCTCGATGGCCCCTATGCCTTGTTCGGCCACAGCCTTGGCGGGCTGTTGGCGTTTGAATTGGCCCACGCTTTAAACGCACGCAATCTGCCTGCGCCGCTGGCGTTGTTCGCGTCCGGCACGGCGGGCCCGGCGCGTCGTGATGTGAGCGAGTACGCCGTCGAAAAGACCGATGCCCAACTCATCGCCCGCCTTCGTGAGTTACAAGGCACCGCCGAGGAAGCCCTGGCCAACCCCGAGTTGATGCAACTGATGTTGCCGATCCTGCGCGCCGATTTCCTGCTGTGCGGCAGTTTCACCTATGGCGAGCGCCAGCCCCTGGCGCTGCCGATCCACGTGTTCGGTGGCAAGCAGGACAGCGTGCGTGCCGACCAGTTGCTCGACTGGCAACTCGACGCCGCCAGTGGGTTTTCCCTGGACATGTTTGACGGCCATCACTTCTTCCTCGTGCAGCAAGAAAGCGCCGTGCTGCGCTGTGTGCGTCGCTATGCCGACGAGCACCTGGCGCGCTGGCGCATTGGCGCGGCGCGGCAGCTCGCCGCCGGCTGAACCCCACCGATTTCCCGAATTTCCCGTAAGCCGATTTCAGGCAGGAACCCCATGATGGACGCCTTCGAACTCCCCCGCACCCTGGTCCAGTCCCTTCAACAGCGTGCTGCGCAGACGCCGGACCAAGTCGCCTTGCGCTTCCTCGCCGAGAGCGCCGAGCACAGTGTGGTGCTCAGTTATCGCGACCTCGACCAACGCGCCCGCACCATCGCCGCCGCCCTGCAAGCCAACGCTGGCCTGGGCGAGCGTGCGGTGTTGCTGTTCCCCAGTGGGCCGGACTATGTGGCGGCGTTCTTTGGTTGCCTGTACGCCGGGGTGATCGCGGTGCCGGCGTATCCGCCGGAATCCACGCGCCGTCATCACCAGGAGCGTCTGCTGTCGATCATCAGTGATGCCGAGCCGCGCCTGCTGTTGACCATTGCCAGCCTCAGCGAGGGCCTGGCGCAGATTGAAAATGCGCCCACGGTGTTGAGCGTCGACACCCTGGAGGCGCAGTTGGCCGACCAGTGGGTCGAGCCCGACCTCAAGGTCGACGACATCGCCTTCCTGCAATACACCTCCGGCTCCACCGCATTGCCCAAAGGCGTGCAAGTCAGCCACGGCAACCTGGTGGCCAACGAAGTGCTGATCCGCCGTGGTTTTGGCATCGACCTCAACCCCGACGACGTGATCGTCAGTTGGTTGCCGCTGTACCACGACATGGGCCTGATCGGCGGCCTGCTGCAACCGATTTTCAGCGGCGTGCCCTGCGTGTTGATGTCGCCGGCCTACTTCCTTGGCCGACCTTTGCGCTGGCTGGAGGCGATCAGCGAATACGGCGGCACCATCAGCGGTGGCCCGGATTTCGCCTACCGCCTGTGCAGCGAACGGGTCAGCGAGTCGGCCCTGGAGCGCCTGGATTTGAGCCGCTGGCGCGTGGCCTATTCGGGTTCCGAACCGATCCGCCTCGACACCCTGGAACGCTTCGCGGAAAAATTTGCGGCCTGTGGTTTCACCCCGAATAATTTCTTCGCCTCCTACGGCCTGGCCGAAGCCACCCTGTTTGTCGCGGGAGGCATCCGTGGCCGTGGCATTCCCGCGATGCGCATGGACGAGCAGGCGCTGGCCGCCAACCGCGCCGAACCGGGGCAGGGCCCTGCGATCATGAGTTGCGGCACCGGCCAGCCGGACCACGCCGTGCTGATCGCCGACCCGCACACCCTCACCGAGCTGCCCGACCAGTGCGTCGGCGAACTCTGGGCCACGGGCCCGAGCATCGCCCACGGCTACTGGCGCAACCCGCAAGCCAGTGCCAAGACCTTTGTCCAGCACGCCGGCCGCACCTGGTTGCGCACCGGCGACCTGGGCTTTATCCGCGACGGCGAGGTGTATATCACCGGGCGCCTGAAAGACCTGCTGATCGTGCGCGGTCATAACCTCTACCCCCAGGACATCGAACAGACCATCGAGCGCGAAGTGGAAGTGGTGCGCAAGGGCCGGGTCGCCGCATTTGCGGTCGATGACCAGGGCGTGGAAGGCATCGGCATTGCCGCAGAAATCAGCCGCAGCGTGCAGAAAATCCTGCCGCCCGAAGCGCTGATCAAGGCGATCCGCCAAGCCGTGGCCGAGGCCTGCCAGCAAGCCCCGAGCGTGGTGGTGCTGCTCAACCCCGGCGCCTTGCCGAAGACCTCCAGCGGCAAAGTGCAGCGTGCGGCCTGTGCGCTTCGGTATGCCGATGGCAGCCTCGACAGCTACGCGCAGTTCCCCGGGCAGCAGGGGCCGGCGAGCGAAGTGGCGCTGGAATCGGACCTGCAACAGCAGATCGCGGCGATCTGGTGCGAGCAACTGCAACTGGCTCATGTGGCGGGCGACGATCACTTTTTCTTGCTGGGCGGCAACTCCATCACCGCGACCCAAGTGGTCGCGCGCCTGCGCGAAAGCCTCGGGCTGGAGCTGAACCTACGCCTGCTGTTCGAAGCGCCGACACTCGCGGCCTTTGCTGCGGCTGTGGCTCACCTGCAACAGGACGGCGGCGTGGCCCAAGGCGCAATACACGCGCTGTCACGTCAAGAAGACCTGCCCCAATCCCTGGCACAGAACCGCCTGTGGATCACCTGGCAATTGGACCCTCACAGCAGCGCCTACACCATTCCCGGCGCCTTGCACCTGCGCGGCGAGCTGGATGAAGACGCGCTGCGTCACAGCTTCCAGCAACTGATCCAGCGTCACGAAGCCCTGCGCACGCGCTTCTACGAGCGCGACGGCCAGGCGTTTCAGCGTGTCGAGGCAACGGCGGATTTCGAACTGCCGATCATCGACCTCAGCGACCTGCCCAACACCGAACGCGAAGCCCGTGCGCAACGGGTCCGCGAAGACCAGGCACGCAGTCCGTTCGACCTGGAAAAAGGCCCGTTGCTGCGGGTTACCCTGGTACGCCTGGGCGATGAAGAGCACCAACTGCTGGTGACTTTGCACCACATCATTGCCGACGGTTGGTCGCTGAATATCCTGATCGATGAGTTCTCGCGCCTGTACGCCGCTGCCGCCCAAGGCCAGTCCCTGGAGCTGCCGCCGCTGGCCTTGCAATACGCCGACTACGGCAGCTGGCAGCGCCAATGGCTGGCCGAAGGCGAGGGCCAGCGACAGCTGACGTACTGGAAAGCGCAGTTGGGTGACGAGCATCCGGCCCTGAACCTGGCCACCGATCATCCGCGTGCCGCCCAGCATCGGCACAGCGCCGCGCGCCATAGCCAGCGCCTGGATGCGCGCCTCAGTGCGGCGATCCGCCAGACCGCCCAGGCCCATGACTCGACGCCGTTCATGCTGCTGCTGGCGACGTTCCAGACCTTGCTCTATCGCTACAGTGGCCAGCGCGATATCCGTATCGGCGTGCCCAATGCCAACCGCCCACGCCATGAAACCCAGGGCCTGATCGGCTTCTTTATCAACACCCTGGTGCTGCGCGCCGAGCTGGACGGGCGCCTGCCGTTCAACCAGCTGTTGGCCGCCACTCGCGAGACCACATTGGCCGCCCAGGCCCATCAGGACCTGCCCTTCGAACAACTGCTGGAAGCCTTCCCCCAGGCCCGCGAACAGGGCCTGTTCCAGGTCATGTTCAACCACCAGCAACGGGACCTCAGTGCCTTGCGCCGCCTGCCGGGCCTGCTGGCCGATGAATTGCCCTGGCACAGCCGCGAAGCCAAGTTCGACCTGCAACTGCACAGCGAAGAAGACCGCAATGGGCGCTTGAGCCTGTCGTTCGACTACGCCGATGAGCTGTTCGAACCTGCGACCATCCAGCGTCTGGCCGAGCAGTTCATCCATCTACTTAAAGCTGTGTGCGCGCAACCACAACACGCCATCGGCGACCTGCCATTGATGCAGGCCGACGAACAGCAACCCTGGAGCGAAGCCCCCTGCGCGCCGGCCCGGCACTGGCTGCCCGAGCTGCTCAGCCAACAGACGTCGGACGCCACCGCACTGGTCTGGCAGGACGGCAGCCTGACCTTCGCCCAACTGCACACCCAGGCCAACCGCCTGGCCCATTACCTGCGCGACAAAGGCGTCGGCCCGGACGTGTGCGTGGCCATCGCCGCCGAGCGTTCGCCGCAATTGCTGATCGGCCTGCTCGCCATCATCAAGGCCGGTGGCGCCTACGTGCCGCTGGACCCGGATTACCCCGCCGAACGCCTGGCCTACATGCTCAAGGACAGCGGCGTGCAACTGCTGCTCACCCAGACCGCCTTGCTCCCCCAACTGCCCAGCGCCGAAGGCGTGTGCGTGATTGCCATGGACAGCCTGCACCTCGACAGCTGGCCGACCCAGGCGCCCGGCTTGCACCTGCACGGCGATAACCTCGCTTACGTGATCTACACCTCCGGTTCCACCGGCCAACCCAAAGGCGTGGGCAACACCCACGGCGCCCTGGCCGAGCGTTTGCAGTGGATGCAGGCCACCTATCAACTGAACGAAACCGATGTGCTGATGCAAAAGGCGCCGATCAGTTTCGACGTGTCGGTGTGGGAATGCTTCTGGCCATTGATTACCGGCTGCCGCCTGGTATTGGCCGGGCCGGGCGAACATCGCGACCCGCACCGTATCGCGCAGCTGGTGCAGGAACATGGGGTGACCACGCTGCACTTCGTGCCGCCGCTTTTGCAGCTGTTTATCGACGAGCCGCTGGTGGCCGAATGCACCAGCCTGCGTCGGCTGTTTTCCGGCGGCGAAGCCTTGCCTGCCGAGTTGCGTAACCGCGTACTGGCGCGCTTGCCAGCGGTGCAATTACACAACCGCTATGGCCCGACCGAAACTGCAATCAACGTCACCCATTGGCAGTGCGCTGCCTCGGATGGCGAGCGCTCGCCGATTGGCCGGCCATTGGGCAATGTGATTTGCCGCGTACTGGACGAGCAGCTCAACCCGCTGCCGGCCGGTGTGCCGGGCGAACTGTGCATCGGCGGTATCGGCCTGGCGCGGGGTTACCTGGGCCGTGCCGGGCTGACGGCCGAACGTTTTGTCGCCGACCCGTTGGGCGCGGCGGGCACTCGGTTGTATCGCACCGGTGACCGTGCGCGCTGGAACGCCGATGGCGTCCTCGAATACCTCGGGCGCCTCGATCAGCAGGTCAAGCTGCGCGGTTTCCGAGTGGAGCCGGAAGAAATCGAAGCGCGCCTGCTGGCCCTCGCAGGCATCGCCCAAGCCGTGGTGCTGGTGCGTGATGCCCAGTTGATCGGCTACTACACCGCTGACACCGAACTGGATGAGCAAACGGTCAAAATCGCCCTGGCCGCCGAGTTGCCGGAGTACATGGTGCCCGCGCTGCTGATGCGCCTGGATGCCATGCCCCTGAGCCCCAGTGGCAAGCTCGACCGGCGCGCCTTGCCGGAGCCGGTATGGCAAACCCGCGAACACGTCGAACCGCACACAGTCTTGCAGCTGCAAATCGCCGCGATCTGGCGCGAGGTGCTGGGCCTGCCACGTATCGGCCTGCGCGATGACTTTTTCGCACTGGGCGGGCACTCGTTGCTGGCCACGCAAATCATCTCTCGCACCCGCCAGGTTTGTGACGTCGAGCTGCCGCTGCGCACCCTGTTCGAAGCCAGCGAGCTGGGCGATTTTGCCGAGCAGGTCGGGCGTATCCAGGCGGCGGGCCAGCGCAATCAACAGACTGCCATCGCCAAAGTCGATCGCAGCCAGCCAGTCCCCTTGTCCTATTCCCAGCAGCGCATGTGGTTCCTCTGGCAGATGGAACCGGACAGCCCGGCCTACAACGTCGGCGGCATGGCGCGCCTGCGCGGGGTACTGGATGTGGGGCGTTTCGAGGCAGCCTTGCAAGCCTTGATCATGCGTCATGAAACCCTGCGCACCACTTTCCCAAGCGTTGACGGTGTGGCCTGTCAGAAGGTCTCGGCGCAGACCACTGTGCGCATGGGCTGGCAGGACTTCTGCGCATTGGATGAGCTGCAGCGCCAGCAGCGTTTGCAGCAACTGGCCGATGTCGAGGCGCACACGCCGTTCAACCTGGAAACCGGGCCGCTGTTGCGCGCCTGCGTGGTCAAGGCTGGCGAGCAAGAGCATTACCTGGTGCTGACCCTGCACCATATCGTCACCGAAGGCTGGGCCATGGACATCTTTGCCCGTGAACTCAGCGCCCTGTATGAAGCCTTTATCGACGAGCGCGACTCGCCGCTGCCCGCGTTGCCGGTGCAGTACCTCGACTACAGCGTGTGGCAACGCCGGTGGATGGAAGCCGGTGAGCGCCAGCGCCAGCTGGACTACTGGACCGCGCAACTGGGCAACGAACACCCGTTGCTGGAACTGCCCGGCGACCGTCCACGCCCACCGGTGCAAAGCCACCGGGGCGAGCTGTACCGCTTTGATTTGAGCGATGAGCTGGCCGCCCGTGTGCGTGCCTTCAACGCGCAACAGGGCCTCACGCTGTTCATGACCATGACCGCGACCCTGGCGGTGTTGCTCTACCGCTACAGCGGCCAGACCGACCTGCGTATCGGCGCGCCCGTGGCCAACCGTATCCGCCCGGAAAGCGAAGGCTTGATTGGCGCGTTCCTCAATACCCAGGTGCTGCGTTGCCAGCTCACTGGGCAGATGCAGGTCAGCGAGTTGTTTGAGCAGGTGCGCCATACCGTGATCGAAGGCCAGTCCCATCAGGACCTGCCGTTCGACCACCTGGTGGAAGCTCTGCAACCACCGCGCAGCGCGGCGTACAACCCGTTGTTCCAGGTGATGTGCAACGTGCAGCGCTGGGAATTCCAGCAAAGCCGCCAACTGGCCGGCATGACCGTGGAGTACCTGGCCAACGATGCGCGGGCGACCAAGTTCGACCTCAACCTGGAAGTCACCGACCTCGACCATCGCCTGGGTTGCTGCCTGACCTACAGCACCGACCTGTTCGACGAGCCGCGCATTGCACGCATGGCCGCGCATTGGTGCAACCTGCTCGAAGCGTTGATCGCCGATCCCGGCCAGCGCCTCAGCGAATTGCCGTTGCTGAGCGCGGATGAGCAACGCGCCTTGCAAGACAGCCTGGGGGTGGAGAAGGGCGCGCATCGCCTCGACCAGTGCATCCATCAGCTGTTCAGCCAGCAGGCCAGCCAGCGGCCGGATGCCCCGGCGCTGACCTTTGCCGGTGTGACCCTCACGTATGCACAACTGGATGAGCGCGCCAACCGCCTGGCCTGGATGCTACGCGAGCGTGGGGTGGGCCCGCAGGTGCGCGTGGGCCTGGCGCTGCCGCGTTCGCTGGAAATGGTCATCGGTTTGCTGGCGATCCTCAAGGCCGGCGGCGCCTACGTGCCGCTGGACCCGGAATACCCGCTGGACCGCTTGCATTACATGATCGAAGACAGTGGCATCGGCCTGCTGCTCAGTGATGCGGCCCTGCTCGAAGCCCTGGGTGAATTGCCGGCGACGGTGGCGTGCTGGTGCCTGGAGGATGACTCGCCGGTGCTGGCCAATTACCCCGCCGAGGCGCTGCCGTTCGTGAGTCTGGCGCAACACCAGGCATACCTCATCTACACCTCGGGCTCTACGGGCAAGCCCAAGGGCGTGGTGGTGTCCCACGGTGAGATCGCCATGCACTGCCAAGCGGTGATCGAGCGCTTTGACATGCGCCCGGATGACTGCGAGCTGCACTTTTATTCGATCAACTTTGACGCTGCCACCGAGCGTTTGCTGGTGCCGCTGCTGTGCGGGGCGCGGGTGGTATTGCGCGCCCAGGGCCAGTGGGATGCCGAAGAAATCTGCGCGCTGATCCGTACCCATCGCATCAATGTGCTCGGTTTTACCCCTAGCTACGGCAGCCAGCTGGCGCAGTGGCTGGCGACCCAGCAACAGACGCTGCCGGTGCGCATGTGCATCACCGGTGGCGAAGCCTTGACCGGCGAACACTTGCACCGCATCCGTGCGGCATTCATGCCCCAGCTATTCTTCAACGCCTACGGCCCCACCGAAACCGTGGTGATGCCCCTGGCCAGCCTGGCGCCCGAGCAGTTGGAGGAGGGGGCCGGCAGTGTGCCGATCGGCAGCATCGTCGGCGAGCGCGTGGCCTACATTCTCGACGCCGACTTGGCGCTGGTGCCCCAAGGCGCCAGCGGTGAGCTGTACATCGGTGGCGCCGGCCTGGCTCAGGGTTATCACCAGCGTCCGGGGATGACGGCGGAGCGCTTTGTCGCGGATCCGTTTGCCATCGAGGGCGGGCGTTTATATCGTACCGGCGACCTGGTGCGCCAACGCGCCGATGGCCTGGTGGAGTACCTGGGGCGCATCGACCATCAGGTGAAGATTCGCGGTTTCCGCATCGAACTGGGCGAAATCGAAACACGCTTGCTCGAACATGAAGCTGTGCGCGAAGCAGTGGTGCTGGCCCTGGATGCGCCGAGCGGCAAACAGCTGGTGGCGTACCTGGTCAGCGATGCCGAGCACGCCGCCTTGCGCGACGCGTTGAAGGCGCACCTCAAGGCGCAACTGCCGGACTACATGGTGCCCGCGCATCTGATCGTACTTCAAAGCATGCCACTCACCGCCAACGGCAAGCTCGACCGCCGCGCCTTGCCGGAGCCGGACCCAGAGGCCAATCGCCAAGCCTACGTGGCCCCTCGCAGTGAGCTGGAACACAGCCTGGCCGCCATCTGGTGCGCGGTGCTGAACGTGGAGCAAGTCGGCCTCGACGATAATTTCTTTGAACTGGGCGGCGACTCGATCCTGTCAATCCAGGTGGTGAGCCGTGCGCGCCAGGCCGGGATTCATTTCAGTCCCCGTGACCTGTTCCAGCACCAGACTGTACAAAGCCTGGCGGCCGTGGCGACCCGCTCGGAGCGCGTCATCGCCGAGCAAGGGCTGCTGACCGGTCCTTCGGGCCTCACGCCGATCCAGCACTGGTTCTTCGACACCGACATCCCGGCTCGCCAGCACTGGAACCAGGCGTTGGTGCTCAAGCCACTGCAACTGCTCGATGCCCATCGCCTGGAGCAAGCGCTGCTGGCCGTGCTGGAACACCACGACGCGCTGCGCTTGAGCTTTACCCCGCGTGGCGCGCAATGGCATGCCGAGCACTTGGGCGTGCCGGAAGGTGGCGTGCTGCTGCAGGCGCAGGTGCGCGACATGCAGGCGTGCACGGCGTTGTTCACCGACACCCAGCGCAGCCTCGACCTGGCACAGGGGCCGCTGTTGCGCGCCTTGCTGGTGGACGGGCCGCAAGGCCAGCAGCGCTTGCTGATCGCCATCCATCACCTGGTGGTGGACGGCGTGTCGTGGCGCGTCCTGCTGGAAGACCTGCAAAACGTTTATCGCCAACTCAGTGAAGGCCAGTCCGTCAGCCTGCCGGCCAAGACCAGCGCGCTGCGCGATTGGGCTGCGCGCTTGCAAGCCTATGCCCACAGTGAGTCCTTGCGCGAAGAGTTGAGCCTGTGGCAAGCGCAATTGGCTGGCCCGGCCGTGGCCTTGCCGGTGCAGCGTCCCCAAGGCGCACGGCGCAATAGCGATGCTGAAACGGTCAGCGTGCGCCTGGATGCCGAGCGCACCCGGCAGTTGCTGCAACAGGCGCCGAGTGCCTATCGCACCCAGGTCAACGACCTGTTGCTGACCGCCCTGGCCCGCGTACTGTGCCGCTGGAGCGGGCAGGCCTCGGCACTGATCCAGCTGGAAGGCCATGGCCGCGAAACCTTGTTCGATGACATCGACCTGACCCGCAGCGTGGGCTGGTTCACCAGTGCCTATCCGTTGCGCCTGACGCCGCAGGCCGAGCAGGGCGACTCGATCAAGGCGATCAAGGAGCAACTGCGTGGTGTGCCCCACAAAGGCTTGGGTTATGGCGTGCTGCGTTACCTGGCCGATGACCTGTGCAAACAGAGCATGGCCGCCTTGCCGAGCGCGCAGATCACCTTCAACTACCTGGGCCAGTTCGACCAGAGTTTCGGCGCTGACGCGTTGTTCCATCCGCTGGAGGAATCCGCCGGTCTGGCCCATGACCCGGATGCGCCGTTGCCCAATGAACTGAGCATCGACAGCCAGGTCTACGGCGGCGAGCTGGTGCTGCGTTGGACGTTCAGCCGTGAGCGTCATGATCAACAGGTGATTCGCGATCTGGCCGAGGCTTACCTGGCCGAATTGCACAGCCTTATCGCCCATTGCCTGCAGGATGATGCCGGCGGCCTCACGCCGTCCGACTTCCCCCTGGCACACCTGACCCAGGTGCAACTGGACGCCTTGCCGGTACCCGCCAGCGCCATCGAAGACGTCTACCCGCTGACCCCGATGCAAGAGGGCCTGCTGCTGCACACCCTGCTGGAGCCGGGCACCGGCCTGTATTACATGCAGGACCGCTACCGCATCAACAGCGCCTTGGACCCGGAGCGTTTTGCCCAGGCCTGGCAAGCGGTGATCGCCCGCCACGAAGCCTTGCGTGCCTCGTTCTGCTGGAACGTCGGCGAAGACATGCTGCAAGTGATCCACAAGCCCGGCAGCACGCCGATTGAGTACCTGGACTGGAGCGCCGACCCGCAGGATGAGCAGGAGCCGCGTCTGCAAGCCTTGCTCAAGGCCGAGCGCGAAGCCGGTTTTGACTTGCTCAACCAGGCGCCTTTCCACTTGCGCCTGATTCGCGTGGGCGAGGCGCGCTACTGGTTCATGATGAGCAACCACCACATCCTGATCGATGCCTGGTGCCGTTCGCTGCTGATGAATGACTTCCTCGATATCTACACAGCCCTGGGCGAAGGCCGCGATGCGCAACTGGCAACGCCGCCGCGCTATCGCGACTACATTGCCTGGCTGCAACGCCAGGACCTCAACGAGGCGCGCCAGTGGTGGCAGCAAAACTTGCAAGGCTTCGAGCGCGCCACGCCGATCCCGAGTGACCGCCCGTTCCTGCGCGAACACGCCGGTGGCAGTGGCGGCATGGTGGTGGGCGACTGCTACACCCGCCTGGATGCCCGCGACGGTGCGCAACTGCGCGAACTGGCCCAGGCGCATCAGCTTACCGTCAACACTTTCGCCCAGGCGGCGTGGGCCCTGGTGCTGCGGCGTTTGAGTGGCGATCGCGACGTGCTGTTCGGTGTCACCGTGGCCGGGCGCCCGGTGGAAATGCCCGAGATGCAACGCACCGTCGGGCTGTTTATCAACAGTATCGCGCTGCGGGTGAAACTGCCCGAGGATGATCAGCCTTGCAGCGTGCGCCAGTGGTTGAGCGCTTTGCTCGACAGTAATATGCAGTTGCGCGAGTACGAGTACCTGCCGCTGGTGACGATCCAGGAACACAGCGAATTGCCCAAGGGCCAGCCGCTGTTCGACAGCCTGTTTGTGTTCGAGAACGCACCGGTGGAAGTCTCGGTGCTGGACCGTGCGCAAAGCCTGAACGCCACCTCGGATTCCGGGCGTACCCACACCAACTTCCCGCTGACTGCCGTGTGCTATCCGGGGGATGACCTCGGTTTGCACCTGTCCTACGACCAGCGTTATTTCGACGAAAGCACCGTGCAAGGCATGCTCGCTGAGTTCAAACGCCTGTTGCTGGCGCTGGTGCAGGGCTTCCATGGCGACATGGCCGAGCTGGCGCTGATCGGCGAGCAGGAGCGTGAGTTCCTGGTGGCGGGCTGTAATCAGAGTGAGCAGGCCTATCCGCTGGAGACGAGCTACATCGAGCTGTTCGAGGCCCAGGTGGCAGAGCATCCGCAGCGTATCGTCGCCAGTTGCCTCGACCAGCAATGGAGCTACGACGAGCTGAACCGCCGCAGTAACGGCCTGGGCCACGCGTTGCTTGTGGCCGGTGTGGGCCTGGACCAACCGGTGGCGTTGCTGGCTGAACGTGGGTTGGACTTGCTCGGCATGATCATCGGCAGCTTCAAGGCCGGTGCCGGTTACCTGCCGCTGGACCCAGGGCTGCCTGGCCCGCGCCTGAGCCGCATCATCGACCTGAGCCGCACACCGTTGCTGGTGTGCACCGAAGCGTGCCGGGAACAGGCCATCGAACTGCTTGAAGGCTTCGACTGCCAGTTGCTGGTGTGGGAGGAAATCCCCGCCCGTGGCGAAAACCCAGGTGTCTACAGCGGCCCGGACAACCTTGCCTACGTGATCTATACCTCGGGTTCCACTGGCTTGCCCAAGGGCGTGATGGTCGAACAGCGTGGCATGCTCAACAACCAGTTGAGCAAGGTGCCGTACCTGAACTTGAGCGATGCCGATGTGATCGCCCAGACCGCGTCGCAAAGCTTCGATATTTCTGTGTGGCAGTTCCTCGCCGCGCCGCTGTTTGGTGCGCGGGTGGACATCGTGCCGCCTGCCATTGCCCATGATCCGCAAGGGCTTCTGGCCCACGTTCAAGCACAGGGCATCACCGTGCTGGAGAGTGTGCCATCGCTGATTCAGGGCATGCTGGCCCAGGAGCGTATCAGCCTCGACGGCCTGCGCTGGATGTTGCCGACCGGGGAGGCCATGCCGCCGGAGTTGGCCCATCAGTGGCTGCTGCGTTACCCGCAGATCGGCTTGGTGAATGCCTACGGCCCGGCGGAATGCTCCGATGATGTGGCGTTCTTTCGCGTCGATCTGGCCTCCACCCGTGGTACTTACCTGCCGATTGGTACGCCGACCGACAACAACCGCTTGTACCTGCTCGATGGCGCCTTGGAGTTGGTGCCCCAAGGCGCGGTCGGTGAGTTGTGCGTCGCCGGCACCGGCGTCGGTCGCGGCTACGTCAGCGATCCGCTGCGCACCGCCCAGGTGTTTGTACCCAACCCCTTTGGCGCGCCTGGCGAGCGGCTCTACCGTACCGGCGACCTGGCACGGCGTCGCAGCGATGGGGTGCTGGAGTATGTCGGGCGTATCGACCACCAGGTGAAGATTCGCGGCTACCGCATCGAACTGGGTGAAATCGAAGCGCGCCTGCATGAACAACCGCAGGTGCGTGATGCGGCGGTGGGTGTGCAAGAGGGGGCTAATGGCAAGCATCTGGTCGGCTATCTGGTGGCCGCCGACGCCACGCTGGACCCGAGCGAACACCTGGAGCGCATCAAGCAACGCCTGCGTACCGAACTGCCCGAATACATGGTGCCGCTGCATTGGCTATGGCTTGAAAGCCTGCCCCTGAATGCCAACGGCAAACTCGACCGCAAGGCCTTGCCGACCCTGGAGATCGGCCAGTTGCACAATCAGGACTATGTGGCGCCGCGCACTGAACTGGAAACCACGTTGGCGGGTATCTGGGCCGAGGTGCTGAAGGTCGAACGGGTCGGGGTGCAGGACAATTTCTTCGAACTGGGCGGGCACTCGCTGCTGGCTACGCAGATCGCTTCGCGGGTGCAAAAAACGTTGCAGCGCGACGTGCCATTGCGGGCGATGTTCGAGTGCAGCACCGTGGCGGAGTTGGCCGCGTATATCGACGGGTTGGCGGGCAATGAGATCAGTGCCGAGAAGGTGGATCGGTTGAGTGATTTGATGGCGGAGTTGGAGGGGCTTTAAGGCTTGAGTGGGCGCTACCCGTTGGTCGGGTAGCGCCTTTTTTTTAGCCAGAACTGTCAATTCTGACAGTAGGCGGGAGAGGAAAAATAGGACTCACTTAAGGGAGTTCCTTGGCCGGGTTGGGCGGGTCGAGGATACCTACCTCTTTTGAACACGGAGTTCTGAAAATGGCCAAGCAAACCTCCACTCCTGAAACCCCCTCAAGTACCGACAATGCGCTAACGTCTTCAATTACGCCACAGCCGCAGGCGTTGGAAGTCGACGCGCCAATCATCTCCAGTGAGCTGTACGGGACGATTACAGCAGAAGCGATGGAGAAGGACTCATACCTGACTGTCGACTCGCGCATGGACAGGTTGGACATCACCGTAAAGTTCAGCATAAAGGAGGCGCCAGAGATCCGCTTGAATGATGTTGTTGACTCAAGCGGGCAGCCGGGTGCCAGGGAAATCCTGATTCCGCAGAAATACTTGACCATGTCCATGGGGTACACACTGATCGTATGGTACGAGGGCACAGTGAGCGGTAAACCAGCCGTTTCACTGACCAAGGAAGTGGGGGTGACTTTTTACTCTGCAGAACAAAGTAAAGCGCTTGCGCCTCGATTAAGAGATGAAAAGATATTCCAAAATACGCCCACCTATGACATGCACGATCACAAAGGCGATGAGAGAGTTGAAATACCTATTCCTCCACTTGCCCAAGTTGGAGATAAAATTTACTGCAGTGTCGTTATTGAGCAATTCAGTGGAAAACCCGTTTTCTATATCGTGGCTTATGGGTATGCATTAACGCTTGAAGATATAGCATCAGGCGAAAAACTTGAATTTCCGATTCCTCGTGGTTGGCTGGCACGTCAAAAGCCACGTTACGAGTCAATTACTTGTCAGGCTGCCTGGATCACCAGTGGCGAGGAGCCCCAACCGCCGGCTGAAGTTGAAAATCCTGATGAAGAGACCCGGCTTCCCAGGAACGCTCTTCAAATCCAACATCGTCGTACCGCTGCTTTCATTGGGGATCAAGGCCTGGAGAATTTGCCGCCGCCCCATTTGCGGCAATCTGCGTTTTTCGACGATAAGTGGTGCCTTAACCCGCAACTCACCAAAAACGGGGGCAATGTGGACGCGCCGGAGCTGGACACGTACGCAGGTGATCAGATCTGCTTCTACGTGAGCGGCCCCGGCTACGGATCGACGTCACTTGGCTGCGTAGAAATTCAAAACGATGGAGAGCAGGCATCGGTCAAGTTGCCACGCTGTGTGATTGCCTGTTTCTTTAACAAGCCGATGGCGCTGAGCTATACCGTTCGATTTCCTAACTTGATGGGGCCTGAACCGCAGTCGCCGGACCGAGTGGTCAATGTGCTGACGCCTAGACTTTCCCCGTCGGAGATTACAGAGGCGACTCACGGTAAGGTTAATCTCAATATTTTCTCTGAGGACGCGACGGCGTTTGTTCAGATAGGGGATTATGCCACCTGCGCCAATTATTGCTGGGCGTGGATCACAGGGAAGTATGAACACGGAAGTGACTACCGGTCCGATATTCTGATCAAGGAGCCTGTTATCGAGGACTGGATGAATAAAGGTATTGAAACAATTATCCCCAGAGATAAGCTGCAAAAAATGGACGATTGCAGTGACTTTGAACTGCATTTTGCCTTTAGCTTCTGCGAAGCCTGTGATCGATCAGACGCTATTGAAGCTCCGGCTGCGAAATTCCATATCATCCAGGAAGACCTGGTGCTGCTCCCACCCACCGTCGACAAGGCGCAAGACAATGAATTGGAGCCGTGGAACGCTCGGGATGGCCTGGAAGTGACTGTCAGTTACCTGCGTATGAATGAACAACATGAGATCGCTCTATGTTGGCAGAGACCCAACGGACTCTACTGGACACTGGAGCCTCAGCGCGGCAGTCGTGAAGGCGATGTCAAGTTTCGCCTGCCTGCTGAAGCAGTGATCGAGAGCATGGGTGAAACGGTGGAAATAACTTACACCGTGATCACCAAATGTAGGGAAGCACAGACTTCAGCGCCGTTGAGTTTGAAGATCAATCTGCCCACGCGTCTGGAAACGCCAAACGTGTTGGAAGCGACACCACCTGGGGTTGATCACGGCATTTTGGACATGCGGGCAATTACCGGCAATGCCAACTCCTTCGAAGATCCAATGTGGTTCTTACGAAAAGGGCAGAAGTGCTGGCTGCGGGCGACAGGGACAGATAGAAATGGTTTTTCTTACACGTTCGATGTCTATGCGAACAGAATCGTCACCGATGGAGAGGCGACTAACGGGGTGGCGGGTCCTATCCAGCATGCCTTGCTGGACAGACTAAAAAACAACAGCACCTTGACCCTTGCTTTCAGCGTGTCCACGCAGGGCAACTTGAAGGAAAACGTGGTGTGCCCATTGCGGGTGCTGACCGTCAAAGCTGTATTGAATGACTTTACTCCGTTTATAGGTGGCAATTGGAACAGCTGGAGGCTCGGTAGTGCAGCCAATGGTGAACTGGTTTACGGGTCACATGCGGGAAAATCTTGCTTAGTCAATTGGACACATCGTCCAGCTGTTTTGGGAGTGCTTCTATATAAAGACTTTACTGGACTTGAGGTTAATCGTAGATACGAATTCAGCATGATCGCGTGCTCGCTCAATGCCACACCGGCACTCCCCAAATTATCACTGCGGACGAATGCGGGAGCTGTTACAAACGTCACTACGTTCTCCAGTACGGCGTGGGCCCCACTCAAGGGCTCGTTCGTCGCCAGCGCAGAGTCAATGCGGTTGGAGATTTTGAATCATGAGGGGGCGGGATACGGCAATGATTATGCGTTTACGGATATCCGAGTGCATGGTTAGCAGCCGCTAAATTCGCTGTTGCTGAAAAAGGCGCCTATCTGGGATAGGCGCTTTTTTAAAGTTTATTTGGGGCCCAGTATCTTAATTAACTTCTCCGGCGACGGAGCCCCTTGCTGCTGCTGCAACCCACCCTTGTCATCCAGATAGAAAATCGCCGGCGTCGCCGACAACTCCAGTTCATCCATCAACTTCATATTCGCATCAAGCTTGGCCTCTACCTCGGCCGGGATCTTTTCCAGCGCCTTGAGCTTGCTGCCCTTGCCGGCCGCTTCGTGGTCTTGCAGGGCTTTTTGCGGGTCTTTGGCGGCGAGTAGGGCGGCGGATTTGCCGGGGCTGTCTTCGCGGATGATGCCGACCATGATGTGGCGCAACTGCACCTTGCCGGCCTTGACCCACGGGCGGGCCTGTTCCCAGAACATGTTGCAGTACGGGCAGTTGGGGTCGCTGAACAGGTAGATGGTGCGCGGGGCGTTTTTGTCGCCGTCCTGGATCCAGCTGCTGTTTTCCATCTTGGCCCAGACTTCCTTGGCCATCGGCGCGTACACCAGTTTTTCCAGGGGCGCGGTGCTCAGGTCATTGCCCTGGGCGTCGTACAGGTTGCCGGCGATGACGTTTTTGCCGTCGGCGGTCAAGTACAGGGCCATGCCACGGTTCTGGTACTGGGCTGCGTAGCCGGTGAGGCCGCTGGGGGCGTCGAATTTGCCGATGATCTTGGCACCTTTGGCTTCGATCTGTTTGATCGGGGCCGGCAGGTCTTCGGCCTGGGCCAGCGCAGCGGCTAGCGTCAACGGCAGCAGGGTCAGCAGGTGGCGGAGGCGAGGCATGTCGGTTTCCTTATCGTGGCGTTGTCGAAGGGTTCCATGGCGCGGGCCAGGCTGGCTTCGGAGAGTTCGCCCAGGTGGCTGTTGATCAGGCGCCCATCGGCTTGGTAGAACAGCGTAGTCGGCAGCGCCATGGAACCCACGGCCTGGCCGAGGCGGCCGCTGGCGTCGAACAGCACGTTGTCCAGGTTCAGACCCTGGGTGGCCAGGTAGGTGCTGACGCTTTGCATGCTTTCGGCCTGGTTGACGAACAGGAAGGTCACGTCGGGGCGCATGCGCTGGGCGTTTTCCAGCACCGGCATTTCGCGTCGGCACGGCGGGCACCAGGTGGCCCACAGGTTGATCACCAGCGGGCCGCCCTGATAATCGGCCAGTTGCACCACTTCGCCATTGGCGTTGCGCAGGGTGATGTCCGGCAGGCGCGTGCCTTTTTCATACAGGCTCAGGGACAGGCTGGTCATGCCCCAGAACAACAGGCCGGTGATTACCCCGGCGCTGAGCGGCTTGCGCAGGGCCGGGCGACGCCAGCCGTACGCCAGCGCGCCGAGGATCAGCGCGATGATCCCAGGCCAGGCGAGAAAGCCGCCGTCACGCAGGTCGACCATCTCCACCCAGTCGTTGCTGTAATAACTCCAGTACATCAGCACAAAGCTGACCCGGGCGGCGAGCAGGCCCAGCAGAAACAGGCTGAACAGCACCGACTCCGGGTTCTCGCCGCCGCGCTTGGCCACGCGCCAGCCCACCAGGGTGGCGAGAATCAGTGCGCTGATCAGCAGGATGTGATTCAGGGCGATGGCGAAGGTGCCGATGGTCAGGGTCAACATCAGCGCGCGTCTCGGGTTTGTGTCCAGCGTTGCAGGAAGGCGGCGGCGTCTACTTCGCCGGTGATGCGTTGGGCGCGGCGTTCTTCACCGTCCGGGCCGATCCACACGAAGCTCGGTGGCCCCGGCACTTTGTAGCGGCCCAGCAGCTCGCGGCTGGCGGCGTTGTCGGCGGTGACGTCCAGGCGTAACAGGCGCACGTCTTTGAGCGCGTCCATCACCTCGGGTTTGCCGAACACCTGTTTTTCCATGATCTTGCACGACACGCACCAGTCGGCGTAGTAGTCCAACAGCACCCACTGGCCCTGGGCCTTGGCGCTGTCGAGTTGGCTTTGCAATACTGCCGGATCGCTGACCGTGGTGAAGGCATCGTGAGCGCTGGGTGCATCGGCGACCCGAGAGCCGCTGTAGACCTTCAACGGTTGCCACAGCTCATCGCTGCCACCGGCCGCACCCACCACCAGCACCGCGCCCCACAGGCCCAGCACCAGGGAACCGGCGCCAAATACCTTGGCCGCCAGGCCGGACTCACGGGCCAGCGCCCAGCCACAGTACGCCATCACCAGCGCCAAGGCGCCCCACAGGCCGATCCACAGGCTGTCGCCGACCACCGGGCGAATCATCAGCACCGCAGTGCCCAGGAACAGGAAGCCGAAGATGCCCTTGAGCACGTTCATCCAGGTGCCCGGCTTGGGCAGGAAGCGATTGCCCACGGTCACCAGCAACAACAGGGGAATGCCGATACCGATGCCCATGGCAAACAGGATCAGGCCACCGTGCAGCGCATTGCCGCTCTGGGCGATGTACAGCAGGGCGCCAGCCAGGGGCGCGGTCATGCACGGCCCCACCAGCAGGCCGGACAACGCGCCGAGCACACCGGCACCCACCAGGCTGCCACCGCTTTGCTGGCGGCTGACGTTATCGAGGCGGTCGCGCAGGAAGGCGGGCAGTTGCAATTCAAAGAAGCCGAACATCGGCAGAGCGAGCAGCACGAACAACGCCGCAAAGCTGCCGAGGATCCACGGCGTTTGCAAAAGTGCGGCAAGGTTGGCGCCGAGCAACGCGGCCATTACCCCCAAGGCGGCATATACCAGCGCCATGCACACCACGTAGCTGCCGGCCAGGGCAAAGCCACGGCGCGGGCTGGCGCCACTGCCCACCACCAGGCCGGCGAGGATCGGCAGCATCGGCAACGAGCAAGGCGCAAACGCCAACAGCAGGCCCAGGCCGAAGAACACCAGCAGGCTCCACCCCAGGCTGCGCTGCTGCAGGCCGCTGGCTAGGCTTTGATCCTGGGCTTGCGCGGTGGCGGCGACGGCCGGGTTGCCGCCCAGGTCCACGGTGATCGACTGCGGTGGATAGCACAGGCCCGCATCGGCGCAGCCCTGCCAGCCGAGCTTGACCTGGCCGGTGGTGCCGGCGGGGATCTTCACTTCCAGGCCCTGGCGATACACTTGCTGCTCGCCAAAGAACTCGTCGCTATGGGCTTCACCCTCGGGCAGCACGGGCTTTTCGGCCAGGCCGTCGAACTTCATGCGCTGCTGGTACAGGTAGTAACCGTCGGCAATCTGCCAAAACAGCTGGGTTTCGCCGCTTTCAAGACGTTCGGAGGTAAAGGCGAAGGCTTTGCCCACCGGGAGGAAGTCGGGTTTGGTTTCGAAGGGGCTGCCCGGCGCTGCCTGGGCGAATCCCGCGAACAACACCAGCAGAAAGGTAAACAGATGCCGCATGGTCAAGCCTTAGTTCGATGCAAGTGAGGCACACAATGTGTGGCGTTGATTAACCGATGATTAACCACCGCTATTCTAGAGCGTAGGGATTATCCGGTGTTGCGAACTTTAGCGGCATAATGCGCGCTTAATCCGTGGCTTTTCTAATCGCGCCATCTTTCATGAAGGGTTAATCATGCACGTACTGGTCTGTGAAGACGACGAACTGATCGCCAGTGGCATCGTAGCCGGCCTGACCGCCCAGGGCTTTACCGTGGAGCGCGTGGCCACGGCCTCGGCTGCGCGGGCGATGCTCAAGGCCGCCGCCTTCGACATCATGGTGCTCGACCTTGGCTTGCCCGACGAAGACGGCCTCAAGCTGCTGCAACAACAGCGCAGCCAGGGGTTGGAGATTCCGGTGCTGATCCTCACCGCGCGCGACTCGGTGACCAACCGCGTCGACGGCCTGCAAGCCGGCGCCGACGATTACCTGCTAAAGCCCTTCGACCTGCGTGAACTCGCTGCTCGCCTGCAAACCCTGCTGCGCCGGGTGGCGGGGCGCAGCGTCAACCTGATCGAACATGGCCGCCTGGCCTATGACCCCAGCAGCCGCGAGACCTTCCTCGGCGGCCAGCCGGTAGATTTGTCCCGGCGTGAACAGGCGTTGTTGCAGGCGCTGTTGCACAACAAGGGGCGCGTACTGTCCAGCGAACAGCTCAAGGACAGCGTCTACGGCTTCAGCGACGAACTGGAAAGCAACGCCCTCAACGTGCATATCCACCACCTGCGGCGCAAGTTGGGCAACGGCATCGTCGAAACCGTTAGAGGGCTGGGCTATCGCCTGGGCACGGCTGACGGGGGAGACAACACGCCGTGATGAGCTTGCGTCTGCGCCTGACGTTCAAGCTGGGCGCCGCTTTTGTGCTGATCTGGGTGCTGGCGGCCGCCTGGATGCTCAACGATTTGCGCAACCAGATGATGTTTTCCCTGGACCAGCGCCTGGTGGCTTCGGCGCGCATGGTGGCCGGGCTCACCGAGCAGATGCCGGGCCTGGCCAGCGTCAGCGGTGGCGCGCATTTGCGCACCGAACAACTGAATGTGCCGGGCGGCATGGCCTGCCAGGTCAGTTCCTTGCGCGGCGAGATCCTGGCGCGTAGCCATACCACGCCGGAGGAAGGGCTGGAGTCGCGCCGCAGCGGTTTTCGCGACCAGATCATCGACGGTGTGGGCTGGCGCAGTTTTACCCTGTCCCGTGGCGACCTGCTGATCACCACCGCCGACCGCCAGGTGGAGCGCGAAGCCCTCAACCTGTCGATCCTGCTGGCGGCGTCGGTGCCGGTCGGCGTGGCGTTGCTGGGCTGCCTGTGCCTGCTGTGGCTGGGCATCGGCCAGAGCCTGGTGCCGCTCAACCGTATGCGTGACGCGCTGATGCGGCGCAGTGTCGACTCCCTCGAACCCTTGCAGATTCACCCGCTGCCCAGTGAACTCAAGCCGTTGCTCGACACCCAGAACCAACTGCTGCAGCGCATTGCCAAGACCATCGAGCGCGAACGTCGCCTGACCGGTGACGCCGCCCATGAACTGCGCAGCCCGTTGACCGCGATCAAGACCCACCTGCAAGTCGCGCGCATGACCGAGGGCGCGGCCCGCGACCAGTCCCTGGCGCACGCCGAGGAGGGCGCCGACCGCTTGCATCGCACCCTGGAGCAACTGTTGTTGCTGGCGCGGGTGGAAGGCAGCCTGTCGTTTGATGATGGCTTGCAATCGAGTGCCGAGGAAGTCGCCCGGTTGGCGATCCAGGATGCCAACGCCGGTGACAATTCCCGTATCGATCTGATCCTGGCGCCGGATCTCTCCCACGCTCCGGTAGAAATGCCCGTGGGCCTGGCCGTCGCGGCCTTGCGTAACCTGCTGGACAACGCCTTGCGCCATACCCCCGCCGAGACTCGCGTGGAACTGCAGGTATTTTCTACCCCGGATAACGTGGTGTTCCGCGTGCGTGACCATGGCCAGCAGATCTCCAGCGAAGACCTGCAATACCTCACCCAACGCTTCTGGCGCAATGGCAGCAGCGAAGGCTGTGGCCTGGGCCTGGCGATTGTCCAGGCGATTGTGCAACGTTGCTCCTGCTCGTTGCATTTTGACAGCCAGCCCGACGGTATGCGGGTCGACCTGGGCATGCCGTTGCGGCGCTGAACTGACTTTTCACGTGGCAAATAATTACCGCCCGCCTGAGGCTCAAGCCTTCAGGATGGCGGTAATTTTTTTGCGCTTGAACGGGCCGAATGAGTCGGCCTGAATTGAAAAGGACCGTTCTTATGTTGGTGATCGACACCAGTTTCCCCGCCAGGGATTTTAACGACCGCCGCGGCGAAACCGTGCAACAGGTGGTTTTGCACTACACCGCTTCGCCCTTTGCTTCCTCGCTACGCACCCTCACTCAAGATGGCGTCAGCGCTCACTATCTGCTGCCCGACCCTGATGAACCCAGCTACCGCGCCGCCGGTTATGAAGAACTGCGGGTGTTTCGCCTGGTGGACGAGGGCCAGCGCGCCTGGCATGCAGGCGTGAGCTATTGGGCAGGGAAGGCCGACCTCAACAGCCGCTCGATGGGCATTGAAATCGTCAACCTGGCGCGGGATGACGCGGGCGTCTTTACCTTTCCTGAATATGCACCAGCGCAGGTTGATGTATTGATTGAATTGCTTCGCGACCTGCTGGAACGTTATCCGCAGGTCGGCCCTACTGACTGGCTCGGGCATTCGGACGTGGCCTACTGGCGCAAGAGCGACCCAGGGCCTCGGCTGCCGTGGCGGGTGCTGCATGAAGCCGGCATCGGGGCCTGGTTTGATGAGTCGACCCGGGCGATGTACCAGCGCCGCTTTTGTCTCGGCTTGCCGCCGGAAGTGGAAGTGGAGCGGGCGTTTCAGCGGTATGGCTACAAGCCCGCGCAGAATCGCCAGGCCTTTGAGCAGCGTACCCGAGCGTTCCAGATGCACTTTCGGCCACTGGATTATTGTGGGTTCCTGGATGCAGAGACTTGCGCGATCTTGTATGCACTGAACGAAAAGTACCGTGGGATTTGATGCCGAGCACTGTTCAAATGTGGGTCCCCCATGTGGGAGGGGGCTTGCCCCCGTGACGGCCTGACAGCCGACGTCGATCTAACTAACGCGCCGCGATCCAACTGTGGGAGCTGGCTTGCCTGCGATGACGGCCTGCCAGCCGACACTGTTATACCGAGTACATATCCATTGCTGCGGTAACGGCCACTTAGGGTTCCGCTCTGACAGCGGGTCGGGTCACTTTTGGAAGGACCGGAATGCCGGCCCAGCCAAAAGTAACCAAAAGGTCCTCGCCCCAAATCACTGGCGGATTACGGCCAGCGTGGTTTAACGGGGCGCCTGAGATCAAAAGCAGATCAAGAGCGGCTCGCTTCGCATCGTGGTTAGCGGTGGCTGCGGCGAACTGCATAGTCGGTAAATATCCGACCAACCTCCTAAATCCCCGTGCACCTGAAGCGTCTCCACAACAGGAAATCCGTGCGCATGCCCTTGGGTCAGACGCCAACGGATCGGCAGTTTGGTCACCATCATCAGCGTATTGAGGGATCCAGAGATGTCAGTCGCTACCAGCCGTATCGAAGACGCCCCGGTGCAGGCCGCGGAAACGCTCTATCAGTTTGACGAAAGCCCGCTGCTGGCCCGTCAGCGCCAGCAGGAATCCAACGCCCGCAGCTACCCACGGCGCATTCCCCTGGCGCTCAAGCGCGCCAAGGGCATTTATGTGGAAGACGTGGAGGGGCGCCGGTTCATCGATTGCCTGGCCGGTGCCGGCACTCTGGCGCTGGGGCATAACCACCCGGTGGTGATCCAGGCCATCCAGCAAGTGTTGAGCGACGAACTGCCCCTGCACACCCTGGACCTGACTACGCCGGTCAAGGATCAATTCGTGCAGGACCTGTTCGGTTTGCTGCCCTCGGAACTGGCGCGGGAAGCCAAAATCCAGTTCTGCGGCCCCACCGGTACCGATGCGGTGGAAGCCGCGTTGAAGCTGGTGCGCACCGCCACCGGGCGCAGCACTGTGCTGTCGTTCCAGGGCGGCTATCACGGCATGAGCCAGGGCGCGCTGAGTCTGATGGGCAGCCTGGGGCCGAAGAAACCCTTGGGCGCATTGCTCGGCAATGGCGTGCAATTCCTGCCCTTCCCGTATGACTACCGTTGCCCGTTCGGCCTGGGTGGCGCTGAGGGTGTGCGGGTCAACCTGCATTACCTGGAAAACCTGCTCAACGATCCGGAAGCCGGCGTGTTGCTGCCAGCGGCGGTAATTGTCGAAGTGGTCCAGGGTGAGGGCGGTGTGATCCCGGCGGACCTCGACTGGCTGCGTGGTCTGCGCCGTATAACCGCGCAAGCGGGGGTGGCGTTGATCGTCGATGAAATCCAGAGTGGTTTTGGGCGTACCGGCAAAATGTTTGCCTTCGAACACGCCGGCATCATCCCGGACGTGGTGGTCATGTCCAAAGCCATTGGCGGCAGCCTGCCGCTGGCGGTGGTGGTGTATCGCGAGTGGCTCGACACCTGGCTGCCGGGTGCCCATGCCGGGACCTTTCGCGGCAATCAAATGGCGATGGCGGCGGGCTCGGCGGTGATGCGCTACCTCAAGGATCACGACCTGGCAGGCCATGCGGCGGCCATGGGCGAGCGCCTGGGCGAACACCTGCGCATCCTGCAGCGCGACTTCCCGCACCTGGGGGATATCCGCGGGCGTGGGCTGATGCTGGGGGTGGAGCTGGTAGACCCGACTGGCACGCCTGACAGTCAGGGCCACCCACCGGTGCATCGCCAGTTGGCACCGCTGGTGCAGCGCGAATGCCTCAAGCGCGGGCTGATCCTGGAACTGGGCGGGCGCCATGGCAGTGTGGTGCGTTTCCTGCCACCGCTGGTGATCACCGCTGGCGAAGTCGACCAGGTGGCCGAGATTTTCGGGCGCGCCTTGGCGGCGGCCGTGGCCAGCGTCTAATTTTCCAGGCCCTTGGTACGTTTCTACAGATATCAGTGCTGCGCGTGGTGCGCAGCCAGCCTTTGAGCGACGGAGAACAGCAATGACCTCAGTATTTGACCGCGACGACATCCTCTTTCAGGTAGTGGTCAACCATGAAGAACAGTATTCGATCTGGCCCGACTACAAGGCCGTGCCAGAAGGCTGGCGCACCGTGGGCAAGAGCGGCATGAAGAAAGAATGCCTGGCCTACATCGAGGAAGTCTGGACTGACATGCGCCCGCTGAGCCTGCGCCAGAAAATGGATGGCGCGGCCCTCGCCAACTGATTCACCCCAATACACTGTAGGAGCGAGCTTGCTCGCGAAGAACGCAAGAACGCCGCGTTTACCCTGAATAAACGCGGCGTTCTGAAGTTTTTCGCGAGCAAGCTCGCTCCTACAGGGGGGTGTGGGTGTAAAGGTAATCCGTCGCCAACGACGCCAGTGTCCTCACGCCCACCACCAATGCCGACTCATCCACAAAGAACCCTGGGTTGTGATTCGGCGCCGCCTTGCTCATGTCCTGGTCCCTTGGGGTCACCCCCAGGAACACAAACAGACCCGGCGCTTCCTTGGCATAGAACGAGAAGTCTTCGGCGCCACCTACCAATGGGCCTTGCACCACATCATCCTGAGCCGCCCAACGCAGGCTCGGCAGCATTTTCTCGGTCAGCGCCGGGTTGTTGATGGTGGGGTCGTACTTCTCGATGATTGTCACTTCGGCCTTGGCGCCACCGCTTTCGGCGATTTTCTCTACGGTTTGACGCACGTCTGCATGCAGCTTCTGACGAATGCCATAGTCGTAGGAGCGAAGGGTGCCGCTCATGTCCACCGACTCGGGGATGATGTTGTAGCGAGTGCCACCGTTGATGGTGCCGATGCTCACCACAGAGGGGAATGACGAAATATCGGTACGGCGGCTGACCACGGTCTGCAGGCCGACAATGGTTTGCGCGCCGACGGTGATCGGGTCGATACCGTCCCAGGGGCGGCCGGCGTGGGTCTGTTTGCCGAGGATTTTGATGCGCAGGTCATCGGAGCTGGCCAAAGTCGGGCCCGGGCGATAGGCGATTTGCCCGGCAGGCACACCGGCCCATACGTGCAGGCCAAACACCGCATCCGGCTTGGGCGCTTTCATTACGCCTTCCTGCACCATCATCTTCGCGCCCCAGGTGTTCTTGCCGTCGGGGATAAAGTCGCTGGGGCCTTCTTCGGCCGGTTGGAAATAAAACACCACGGTGCCGGGCAGGCGCTCGCGCATCCCCGTAAGAATCTTCGCAGTGCTCAGCAGGATAGCGGTATGTGCGTCGTGGCCGCAGGCGTGCATCACGTCGACTTCCTTGCCCAGGTAGGTGCCCTTGGCTTTGGAGGCGAAGGGCAGGTCGGCGACTTCCTTGACCGGCAGCGCATCCATGTCGGCGCGCAGGGCCACGGTCGGGCCGGGCAGCGCACCTTTCAAGATGGCGACGACGCCGGTGCGGGCCACCCCGGTCTTCACCTCAAGGCCGAGTTCGCGCAACTGTTTGGCGACCAACTCGGCGGTGCGGGTTTCGGTATTGCCCAGTTCGGGGTGGGCGTGGATATCGCGGCGGGTTTCCAACAGGCTGGGTTCGAGGATTTTTGCCTGGGCGGCAATTTCCTCCCGGGCACTGTCCTGGCCGCTGCTGGCGGCAACCACGGCATTGCTCGCAACCGCGCCGAGCAACCCCAAAACCCATTGGTGTGTAAGACCGTTCATTCGCATACCAACCTCTCCTTGCTTATTGTTGTGGATCTTTCTCCTGCACGCTGCCGGCGGTCAGCACCTGCACGCTCAAGCGCGGCGTTGCCAGGTCCAGCCCGGCTTCATCCAGGTGCCGTTTGAGCGACAGGTTGAACGCCCGCGACACTTCCCACTGCTTGATCGGCGCGGTCTTGAAACGTGCGCGCAGGATCGCGCTGCCGGACTCGAAACTTTCCACGCCCTGGATCTCCAGCGGCGACCAGATATTGCGGCGTTGCAACGGGTCGTTACGCATGGCGTGGCCGACCTCGCGCATCAGTTTGATCGCGTCGTCGATTTCCATGTTGTAGGGGATCGCCACGCGGAAGATCGCGTAGCCGAACTCCCGGGAGTAGTTCTTGATGCTCTTGATTTCGCTGAACGGGATGGTGTGCACGATGCCGTCGATATCGCGCAGGCGCACGGTACGGATGGTCAGGCCTTCCACCGTGCCGAGGTGGCCGCCCACATCCACGTAGTCGTCGATGGCCAGGGAGTCTTCGATGATGATGAACAGGCCGGTGATTAAATCCGCCACCAGCGATTGCGCACCAAAACCGATGGCGATACCGATCACACCCGCACCGGCCAGCAGGGGCGTGACGTTCATGCCCATGTTCGCCAGGGCGACGATGGCGGCGATGATGAAAATGGTCACGAACAGCACGTTGCGGATCAACGGCATCATGGTTTGCGCGCGGGCGTTGGCCAGTCCTTTGCGCGAGCGCGTCAGGGCGTGGTGGATCGCGGTGTCGCTGAGGATCCAGATCAGCCAGGCAAACAACAAGGTCCCACCGAGGCCGAACAGCTTTACGGCTATTTCATGGCCTTCACCTTCGGTAAAGCGAATCATCGACAGGCCCCAGACCCGCAGCCCCAGTTCGATAAATACCAGCCACACCACCAGGTGCACCAGGGTGTAGACAAAGCCTTTGAGGCGCTCGGAATACAGCGCATGGCGCTTGTGCCCGCGGTGCGGCTTGAGGGCGTGGCGGCGCACCAGGCCGTTGATCACCATGCACAACACCAGCAGCACCGTGCACAGCAACGACTGGCGCAGGGCGGTGCTGGTGTCGCCGGCCGACAGGAAGGTGGCGAACAGTGAGATGCCCACCAGCAGAAGAGCCGGGATGTACCAGAAGGTGCCGATGATCGACAGAGTATCGGTGAGGGCGCGGCGGGTCAGTCGGCGCGACAGCGGCTGGTTGCGGATCAGGTGCGCAATCGGACGGCGGAACCGCAGGATAAATACCCCGGTGGACAACGCCGCCATGACATTGGCCACGGTCGCGGCGGTGTGGGCCAGATGCTGGCCGAGCGCGGCAACCAGGCGCGGGTCGCTCAAGGCTTCACCGAAGGCGGCAAAGCTGCCGATCCACCACAGCGGGCGGAACGCCTGATGGCGCAGGATATACAGGGCACGGTGGCGGTGCGGGCCGTCGAGTACGGAGAAGGCAATCACGCAGATGGCCGAGAAGCAGGTGCCGACCACCAAGGCATAGGCCAGCACCATGGCCAACGATTTACCCAGGGATGAGGGCAGGGCGTAGCTCAGGTACACCGTGATCACCAGGGCGATCAGCCATGGGCCCAGCTTGCGCAGGGCGAAGCGCAGCATGTCCCAGGTGCGCGGGTGCTGGGGCAGCTCTTCGGGCAGGCCGAAACGCTCGCGCACCCGATGGCTGAGCCAGATCAGCGCAGCGGCCAGCAGGCTCCATACGGCCAGGATCACGGCAAAACCGAAGATGATCGGCAGCCATTCGCTGGCCGGCAGCATCAGGGCGCCCAGTTCATCCTTGGCCAGGTCGACTTCATTGGACCAGCGCCCCAGCGGGCTGTCGGCGCCGGAAAACTGCTGCTCAAAGCCCGACAGCGTACTGCCGATCAACCCGAGTACCCCGAGTTCGGCGGCGGGCTGGGCCTTTTGCGTGGCGGCGCGCAGTTTCTTCAGGTCGCTGAGCAACTGGGTGCGTTGCTGGTCGTTTTCCAGGGTTTTGATCACTTCGTCCAGCGACTGCCCCAGGGGCACTTCCGCCTGGGGTTGGGTCTTGCTGGAGCCGCCCAGCATCCCGGGCAAGCCCACGGCTTGGGCGGGCATCACTGGCAGCAGCGTGAGCAGGGCGATCAGCAGGTAGCAGGGCAGGGCAAACAGACGGGAGAACACGAGGCGGTCAACCTTGAAAACGACGAATTGACCGAGTGTACGAGGCCGCTATGCCCAATGCGAGCGCATTTGTCACTGCGCCAGTTTTGCGAGGATCTTGTAGAGCACGGTGCCAAGGATCAACAGCATGCCGATCCACATGCCAAACACGCCCAGAGGCTTGTCACGAAAGTTGAAGCCGACCGCGAGCATGATCATGCCGATCAGGATGGGGATCAGCATGGAGTGGAAGGAGGACATTGAGATCATGGCGGGGGCGGCCTTGTCGGACTGGAAGTTCTGACAAGTCTAGGCCGGATTGGCAGAAGTGCAGTTGATGTGAGTCAGATAGCCTTACATCTGTTTGGAAACCCATCGCGGGCAAGCCCGCTCCCACACTGAAATGCATTCACAGATCAAATGTGGGAGCGGGCTTGCCCGCGATGGGCGCGCCTCGGTCTCAGGGTAAATCGCGACTGGCGTAGAACGCCCCCAGCACCTTGACCAGGTGCGCCAAGTCATGGCTGCCGCACAGCTCGCGGATCGAGTGCATGGCAAAGGTCGGCAAGCCGATGTCCACCGTACGCACGCCCAGGTGGCTGGCGGTAATGGGGCCGATGGTCGAGCCACAGCCCATGTCGCTGCGTACCACGAAGCTTTGCACCGGCACTTCCTGGGCCATGCACAGGTGGCGGAAGAACCCGGCGGTTTCGCTGTTGGTGGCGTAGCGCTGGTTGCTGTTGACCTTGATCACCGGGCCGGCGTTGAGTTTCGGACCGTGGTTGGCGTCGTGTTTCTCGGCGTAGTTGGGGTGCACGCCGTGGGCGTTGTCTGCCGACACCAGCAGGGATTTCTGAATGGTGCGTACGAATTCTTCACCTTCGGGCAGCAGGCGACGCAGGGTCTGTTCCAGCATCGGGCCATCGGCACCGCAGGCTGAGCAGGAACCGACTTCTTCGTGGTCGTTGCACACCAGCACGCAGGTTTCATCGGTGTCGCTGGTGAGCAAGGCCTGCAAACCGGCGTAGCACGACAGCAGGTTGTCCAGGCGCGCACCAGCGATAAAGTCGCCATTGAGGCCGATCACGGCGGCACTTTGGGTGTCGTAGAAACTCAGCTCGTAGTCGAGCACCACATCGGCATTCAACCCATGCTCGCGGGCCAACTGCTCGGTGAGCACGGCGCGAAAGTCCACGCGCTCGTCACCGGCAAACTGCGCGAGGATCGGCGGCAGCTCGGTCTGGGCATTGATCGCCCAGCCTTGGTTGGCTTCACGGTTGAGGTGAATGGCCAGGTTGGGAATGATGGCGATCGGCAGCTTGAAGTCGATCAGTTGGCTCTCGACCTTGCCATCGCGGCGGAAGGTGACACGCCCGGCCAGGGACAGGTCGCGGTCGAACCAGGGTGCCAGCAGCGCGCCGCCGTAGACTTCCACACCCAGTTGCCAGAAGCCCTGGCGTTGCAGCTCCGGCTGGGGCTTGACCCGCAGGCACGGGCTGTCGGTGTGGGCGCCGACCATGCGGATACCATCTTGCAGCGGCGATTGGCGGCCGAGCTTGAAGGCGATGATCGAGGAATCGTTGCGGGTCACGTAGTAGCGACCGTTGGCCTCGGTGGCCCAGGTGTCGCGCTCGTCGAGACGCTGGTAGCCGGCGGCTTCCAGGCGCTGGGCCAGGGCGGCAGTGGCATGAAAAGGAGTAGGGGAGGCCTTGAGGAAGTCGATCAGGCCTTGATTCAACGCTTCGCGCATAAATAGCTCCAGACAGCAGTGGCGAGAGTTTACCGTATTGGCCAGATATTTGGAGTGAGCGTGCAGGGTCGAGAACCACACCAAACCCTGTGGGAGCTGGCTTGCCTGCGATAGCGGTCTTTCTGTGCAAGATGTATTGGCTTGCACGCCGCTATCGCAGGCAAGCCAGCTCCCACATTTGACCGCATCCGCCCTTCAAAAAGGCGCTGGGCACTCGAAGCGCAGGCGCTCGCCGCTTTGCGGATGGGTGAAGCTGAGCATGCTTGCATGCAGGCACAGGCGTGGCCAGGCGGCCAAGGCTTGTTCATGGGCGTACAAGCCATCACCCAGCAACGGATGCCCGATGGACAACATATGCACGCGCAGCTGATGCGAACGCCCGGTGATCGGTGTCAACTCCACGCGGCACCAGTCGCCGCAACGCTCCAGCACTTTCCAGAAGGTCAGCGCATGTTTGCCGAACTCATGGTCCACCACATGGCGGGGCTTGGTCGGCGGGTCGTAGCGCAGGGGCAGGTCGATACTGCCGCTGTCCAGTGCCGGTTGGCCCCAGGCCAGGGCGGTGTAGGCCTTTTCTGTTTCGCGGTCGTGAAACTGGCGGGACAGTTCGCGGTGGGTATCCGCGTCCCGGGCCAGCAGGATGATCCCCGAAGTTTCCCAGTCCAGGCGATGGACGATGCGGGCTTCGGGGTAGCCGTTTTCCTGCAGGCGGGTGATCAGGCAGTCCTTGTTGTCGTCGGCGCGGCCAGGCACCGAGAGCAGCAGGGTGGGCTTGTTCACCACCAGGACAGCGTCGTCCTGATGCAGGATATGGATATTGGACAGCGGCATTAAACAGCCTCGTAACAAACACCAACGGCGGCTCCACTGACCGCCCCCTCACCCTGTAGGAGCGAGCTTGCTCGCGAAGAACTTATCGGCACTGCGTTCATTGAGGTTAAACGCGGTGTTCTCAGGTTTTTCGCGAGCAAGCTCGCTCCTACAGCAGTACAGGGCCAGGTAGCAGAGCCGCCGTGGCGACCGCCCGTTCGATCAACGATCGGGCAGGGTGATATTGAGTTCCAGAATCGAGCAGCTGCCGTCATTTTCCAGGGCGACATGCACGTCATCGTTGCCGATATTGACGTACTTGCGGATCACCTCGACCAGTTCCTTCTGCAAGGCTGGCAGGTAGTCCGGGGTGCTGCGTTGGCCGCGTTCGTGCGCCACGATGATCTGTAGACGCTCTTTCGCGACCGATGCGGTACTGGGTTTTTTGTTGGCGCGAAAGAAGTCGAGAAATTTCATTGTTTAGTTGCCTCCAAAGATACGCTCGAAGAATCCCTTCTTCTTGACATCGAGGAAGCGGTGTTCCACGGTCTTGCCCAGCAAGCGATCCACGGCATCGCTGTACGCCTGGCCGGCGTCGCTCTGGTCGTCGAGAATCACCGGTACGCCCTGGTTGGATGCTTTCAGCACGGCCTGGGATTCCGGAATCACGCCCAGCAGGGTCACGGCGAGGATTTCCTTCACGTCTTCAACACCGAGCATTTCGCCGTTGTTGACGCGCTCCGGGTTGTAGCGGGTGAGCAGCAGGTGCTCCTTGATCGGGTCTTGGCCTTCTTCGGCGCGCTTGGACTTGCTGGCCAACAGGCCGAGCATGCGGTCCGAGTCACGTACCGAGGACACTTCCGGGTTGGTCACCACGATGGCTTCGTCGGCGAAGTACATCGCCAGGTGAGCACCGGTTTCGATACCGGCCGGCGAATCGCATACTACGTATTCGAAGGTTTCCTTGAGCTCGGCGAGGACTTTGCCCACGCCTTCTTTGGTCAGCGCGTCTTTGTCGCGGGTCTGGCTGGCGGCCAGCACGTACAGGTTCTCAAGGCGCTTGTCCTTGATCAGGGCCTGTTGCAGGTTGGCTTCGCCGTTCACCACGTTGACGAAGTCGTACACCACGCGACGCTCGCAGCCCATGATCAGGTCAAGGTTACGCAGGCCGACGTCGAAGTCGACGATGACTGTCTTGTGGCCGCGCAGAGCGAGGCCGGTACCGATAGCGGCGCTGGTGGTGGTCTTACCCACACCACCCTTGCCGGATGTAACCACGAGAATCTTGGCCAAGGTGTTTCACCCCTAAGGAAAAAGGACTTTCGGTCCCTGAAAAACATCTCTTGAAACTCGCCGCAGGCGGACAGCCTTTGCAGGAAAAAGCCGAGGTTTCCATGGGGAAACACCAACTTCCAAAAAGTCCTACACAAGTCTTGCCGGTTTCGCTTTGCTATCAGAGTCTAGAGATGCTTGGAAAATGCGGCAGTATCCGTTAAAGACGGATGATGTTCAACACATCGCCCGACAGGTTGACCTGTACCGAAGCGCCCCACAGTGGATCGCGGCGCAAATCTTCGGAAACCTTGTACTGACCCGCGATGGAAACCAGCTCAGCGGTCAACTGCTGGCAAAAAATACGCGCCTTGGTATCACCCTTGATGCCGGCCAGGGCGCGTCCGCGCATCGGGCCGTATACATGGATGTTACCATCGGCAAGAAGTTCCGCCCCCGGGCTGACCGAGGAGACCACCACAAGGTCGCCACCCTGGGCGTAAATCTGCTGCCCGCCGCGTACCGGCGAGGTGATGATCTTTGTAGGCCTGATCGCAGGCTCGGGTGGTTTTTCCGGTTTTTTCTTTTCTTCGCCGACCAATGGCTCCAGCGCACGCTCGCGGGCGCCGGACGGTGGCAGTACTGGCAGTTCAATGGCGATGGCGGCGGCGATGTCTTCGATGCGGCTGGCGCGGATCGCCAGTGTGCGCAGGCCGTGGGAACGGCATACGCGCATCAGGCCGGGCAAATCAATCACGCCCTGGCCAGCCGGCAGCTTGTCCAGCGCCAGCACCAGCGGGGCGTTGTTGAAGAAGTTCGGCGCCAGGGCGACCTTGGCGGCCAGTTGGCGGTCCAGGGCGTCGAGGTCATTGCGGGCCAGTTCCAGCACGGTAATGGCGAGCATGCTGCCTTTTAGCTGGAACACGGGATCTTGGTCTAGCGGTTCGGTTTGGCTCATGGTCGGCGAAAGCGGCTTGTCACGAAAAGTGTCGAGACTTATAACGAGAACACTCACCCGCCGCAAGCCGAGTCGAACCGTTGTAGAATGCGCGGCCCTTGTCTTTACCGGAATCTGTAATGGATCGCCCGCGTTTTCGAGCTGTATTTCTTCACCCGCGTTTTTGGCTGCTATGGCTGGGGCTCGGCCTGCTGTGGCTGGTCACTCAATTGCCGTATCGGGCGCTGTTGACCATTGGTCGCTTGCTGGGCGCGGGCATGTACCGCGTGGCGGGCGATCGTCGCCGTATTGCGGCGCGCAACCTTGAGCTGTGCTTCCCGGAAAAATCCGCCAAGGAACGTAAACGCCTGCTCAAGGAAAACTTCGCTTCCACCGGCATCGCCTTCTTTGAAATGGCCATGAGCTGGTGGTGGCCCAAGCCGCGCCTGGCGCGCCTGGCCCATGTCGAAGGGTTGGAGCACCTTACGCAGGCGCAGTTGGAAGGCAAGGGCGTGATTCTCATGGCGCTGCACTTCACCACCCTGGAAATCGGCGCGGCGCTGCTGGGGCAGAAGCACACCATTGACGGCATGTACCGCGAACACGGCAACCCGCTGTTCGACTTTATCCAGCGCCGTGGTCGTGAACGCCACAACCTCGATTCCCTGGCCGTGGAGCGTGACGACGTGCGCGGCATGCTCAAGCTGCTGCGCGCCGGCCGGGCCATCTGGTACGCGCCAGACCAGGACTACGGCGCCAAGCAAAGCATCTTCGTGCCGCTGTTCGGCATCCAGGCCGCCACCGTCACCGCCACCAGCAAGTTCGCCCGCCTGGGCAAGGCGCTGGTGGTGCCGTTTACCCAGGAGCGCCTGGCTGACGGCAGCGGTTACCGCCTGGTAATCCATGCGCCGCTGACCGACTTCCCGGGTGAAACCGACGAGGTCGACTGCCTGCGCATCAACCAGTGGGTCGAAGCCTCGGTGCGCGAATGCCCCGAGCAATACCTGTGGACGCACCGCCGGTTCAAGAGCCGGCCACCGGGTGAGCCCAAGTTGTACGAAAAGCGCCGTCGATAACCCCAACCCCTTCTCACATGGAGTGACGCAATGCGCCCAGCGGAACCGGTCACAGGTTTGATTCTTTCCGGCGGCGGGGCGCGCGCGGCGTATCAGGTGGGGGTGTTGGCGGCGATTGCCGAGTTGCTGCCTGCGGGGGCAGCGAATCCTTTTCCGGTGATCGTCGGCACCTCCGCTGGTGCGATCAATGCGGTGAGCCTGGCCAGTGGCGCCAGCGATTTTTCCGCGGCCATCCAACGGCTGACGTCCTTCTGGCAGGGCTTTCGCAGCCACCAGGTGCTGCGCAGTGACTGGCCGGGGGTGATGCGCCAGGCCAGTCGTTTCCTGATCCACAGCCTGCTGGGCCTGGGCGCCCAGGTGCCGGTGGCGTTGCTCAACAGCTCACCGCTGCGCGAGCTGTTGCAGGAGCGCTTGAACCTGGACGGCATCGACGAGGCGATCCGTCGCCAGCATTTGCAGGCGGTGGCGGTGACCGCGTTTGGTTATGAGTCCGGGCAAGCGGTGACCTTCTATCAGGGCGGCGGCACCATTGATGCCTGGCTGCGCCATCGGCGTATCGGTGTGCCCACCCAATTGACCGTAGAGCACCTGCTGGCCAGTTCGGCGATCCCGCTGCTGTTTGCCCCGGTCAAACTCGGCCAGGAGTACTTCGGCGATGGCGCGGTGCGCCAGTCCGCCCCCATCAGCCCGGCCTTGCACCTGGGCGCCAGTCGCGTGTTGGTGGTGGGGGTGAGTGGCAACCCTCGGGGCAATGAACCTTCGGTGCAACGCACTTACACCGGCCAGCAACCGACCCTGGCGCAAATTGGCGGGCACATGCTCAACAGTACGTTCATTGACAGCCTGGAAAGCGATATCGAGCTGCTGGAGCGCTTGAACCAGTTCAGCCGCGTCGTGCCTGTGGATGCGGTGGTCCAGGGCCTGGCGCCAGTGGAGGTGCTGGTGATTGCCCCCAGCCAGCCCATCGATGAAATCGCCGCGCGACATCGCCAGGAATTGCCGGCGGCACTGCGTGTGTTTTTGCGGGGGCCTGGGGCGACCAAGACCAGCGGCGCGGGGGTGTTGAGTTATCTGTTGTTCGAGGCGGGGTATTGCAGCGAGTTGATCGAACTGGGGCGCAAGGATGCCTTGGCCAAGCGCGAAGAAATCACCCGTTTCCTCGGCCTGACGCCGAACTGAATGTGGGAGCTGGCTTGCCTGAGATAGCGGTATGCCAGCCAACACTGCTGGCACAGACACACCGCGATCGCAGGCAAGCCAGCTCCCACAAGGAACCGCGATCAACCTTTAGAAGTGGTACTTGACCAGGAAGCTTGCCGTGTCCTGAGTCGTCTTGAAAGCGCCGCTGTCTTCAATCCCGTATTTGTTCTTCCAATAGTCGTATTCAAAACCCACATACAACTGCTTGTCGCCCCAATGCAAGGCTTTGCCCAAGTCGTATTTGACCTGTGGGTTGAAGTGCAGGTTGGCGTGGTAAGTGCCGCGGGCGTTCTTGTCGTTATCCACCACCCAGTCCATGAAACCGTCGATCAGCACGTCAGAATTACCCACGGGAATGGTGTACGACCACACCGGGGTGATCTGCCACACGCCGTCACCCGGGCGATTGCCTTCGGTCTGGCGCTGGTAGAAGTTCAGCTGGAAGTAGTCGAAACCGGGAATGTTCAAATCGAATGCCGGGCCCAGCAAGTAGGACTCGTTATCGCCCTCGCCGAACTCGTAGGTGAAGGCCAGCAGCACGTCCTTGATTGGGCCGAACGACAGGTCCTTGTCCAGGATCTTGCCGAACGACAAACGCGGGCTGAACTCGCCGTAGTAAGTATTCGGGCCGACATTGCCGTCTTCCTTGCCGTTGTAAAAGATACGGTCTAGGAAGAAGAAGTTATCGCCATACTTCCACGCGTCGGCATGTTCGAAGGTGACGGTTTGCTGGATCTGCGGGTTGACGGTAAAGCTCTTGCCCCACAGGTAAGTCAGGCTGTTGTTCTGCCACTGCAACAAGTCACCGGCTACGGCTTGGCCACCGGCCAACAGTGATCCTGCCAGCATCAGGCCTTTGAACATAGGTTTCATTCGGTTGCTCCCGAGTTAAAATTTTATGGTTTTTCTTCTACGCAGGCGCTCTGGTGTGGCGCCTTTTGGTTCGCTGCAAAAATCGTCTGTTCGGTCAGCTTTGATGCTTTTAGCAAGAGCTGCGCCAAGGTGTTCAAAAAGCCAAAAAATCCCCGTCGGCTGCAGCGGATGCAGTCGAATTCAGGGGACTTTTGTGCACTTTGGCAGCAAACATCAGGCCGGGATAAGTTGGCCTTGAGGTCAGCTTTTACATTCGCTGTTTTTTTTTGAGTCGATTCGAGCGGGCGCGGAGAATACTGGCTCCCAGGCCTGGGCTCAAGTGCGCTGTAACAGAGCGCGAGGGGCAAGAATGGGGCGCGGCGTGTGGCCGGCCCCATGTCAAGGTTGTGCATGTGGGTGTTCCCTGTTTGTTGTTATTTTTGTACTAACAAAGGAATCAATGCGTATGTGCGACTTCGGGGCGCTCAGCGCCGCCGAGAATGTTGAACAGGATGTTCAGCGACAGCGCACTGAGGGTGGCCATGGCGATGCCGCTGTGGGTAATCGGGCTCATCCACAACGGCAGCTGTGCGAAGAACTCCGGGCGTACCACGGGGATCAGGCCCATGCCGATACTCACTGCCACCAGCAACTGGTTACGGCGGTCGGCGATGTCGGCTTCCTGCAGAATCTTGATCCCGGTTGCCGCCACCATGCCGAACATCGCAATCGCCGCGCCGCCGAGTACCGCAGGTGGAATCGACGCCACCAGATAGGCCGCCTTGGGCAGCAGGCTGAGCACGATCAAGAACGCGCCGGCCATGAGCGTGACCGAGCGGCAGCGCACGCCGGTCATCTGCACCAGGCCGATATTCTGGGCGAAGGAGGAGTGGGTAAAGGTGTTGAAGAAGCCGGCAAAGAACGACGCGCCGGCATCACACAACAGGCCGCGTCGCAGCATCTTCGGCGTGACCTCCTGGCCGGTGATCTTGCCCAGGGCGAGGAACATGCCGGTGGACTCGACAAAAATGATCACCACCACCAGGCACATCGACAGGATTGGCGCCAACTCGAACTTGGGCATGCCAAAGTGCAACGGCGTTACCACCTGCACCCATGGCGCCTGGGCCAAGCCACTGAGGTCGACCATGCCGATCACGCCACACAGCGCGTAACCCAGGCCCATGCCGATCAGCACCGAGATGTTCACCCAGAAGCCGCGCATGAAGCGGTTGATCAGCAAGATTGTGCCCAGCACCAGGGCGGCAATCGCCAGGTAGACCGGCGAGCCAAACGTGGCGGCGGCGCTACCTCCGCCGGCCCAGTTCACCGCCACGGGAAACAGCGAAAGGCCGATGGCAGTGATCACCGTACCGGTCACCAGCGGTGGGAAAAAGCGCACCACCTTGGACATGAACGGCGCGATCAGCATGCCGAAGAACCCGGCGGCGATGGTCGCGCCAAAGATGCCCTGCAAACCGATACCGGGCATGCCGGCCATGGCGACCATGCTGCCCACGGCGGCAAAACTGGCGCCCATCATCACCGGCATGCGGATCCCCATCGGGCCGATGCCGAACGACTGCACCATGGTGGCAATACCGGCTACGAGTAGGTCGGCGTTGATCAGAAAGGCGATTTCTTCACGGCTCAAGCCGGCGGCTTGGCCAATGATCAGGGGCACGGCGACGGCACCGCCGTACATCAGCAAGACGTGTTGCAGGCCTACCAGAATCAATTGCAAGAGGGGCAGCCGCACCATGGCGGGCGCGGCAGGAGTCTGCGTTTCTAACTGGGACATGCAACACCTCGAATCTTTTTATTTTTGTGTTGTTTGGCATTCAATTGCCGGATGAAACTCAATCTTCAAGCCATCACTGATCTCCCTTGTGGGAGCTGGCTTGCCTGCGATGGCGGTGTGTCAGTCAACGAAAGCGTTGGTGATCTACCGCTATCGCAGGCAAGCCAGCTCCCACATGGGAACGGTGTGAAACAGTCAGTTGGTACGGGCCCCCTGGTTGATCCAGGTGCCAATCAAATCCCGCTCCTGCTGGGTCATCTGGGTAATGTTGCCCAGCGGCATGATCTGGCTGGCCACGGCCTGCGCTTGAATGCGCGCCGCCTGCTGCTGGATCTGTGCCGGTGTGTCGAACATCACCCCAGCCGGAGCGGTGCTGAACAGCGGGCTGGTGGGCTTGGCCGAATGGCACACGGTGCAGCGTTGCTCGATCACGTGGTGCACCTGACCGAAGTCCGTGGTGGCCTGGGCTGGTGCCGGTTCAGCGGCGGGTGCGGCAGGCGCGGCGGGTTTCAAGCCACCGCCCAAGGCGGTTTCCGGCAGCGGCTGATACTCAATCGCCGCCGGTGCCTTGGCAATCGGTTCAGCCGGCTTGGGCCCGGTCACGTAGGCCAGGCTGATCATTGCCAACGCGCCCACCGGCAAGGTCCACGCATACTTCTGGCTGTCATGCCGGGTGTTGAAGTAATGGCGCACCAACACCGCCGCCACCGCGATCCCGGCCAGGATCAGCCAGTTGTATTGGCTGCCATAGGTGCTCGGGAAGTGGTTGCTGATCATGATGAACAGCACTGGCAAGGTGAAGTAGTTGTTGTGGCGTGAGCGCAACAGGCCCTTGGCCGGCAGCGCCGGGTCGGGTGTGCGGTTCTCGGCGATGGCCGCCACCAGCGCGCGTTGGGCCGGCATGATGATGCGGAACACGTTCCCCACCATGATCGTGCCGATCACCGCACCCACGTGCAGGTAGGCACCCCGGCCGCTGAATACCTTGCTGAAGCCGTAAGCCGCCGCAATCAACAGCACGAACAGGATCAAGCCGAGCAGGGCAGGGCGTTTGCCCAGGGCCGAGTCGCACAGAAAGGAGTAGATGAACCAGCCGGCGAACAGTGAGCCGATGCCCAGCAACACGCCTTCGGTGCCGCTGAGGCTGCTGCCGGGGGCGAGCAGGTACAGCGTGGGGTTGAGGTAGAACACTACGCACAGCAGCGCGACGCCCGACATCCAGGTGAAATAGGCTTCCCATTTGAACCAGTGCAGGTTGTCCGGCATGGTCGGCGGGGCCAGTTTGTATTTTTCCAGGTGGTAGATACCGCCACCGTGGATCGCCCACAAGTCACCGGCCAGGCCGTTCTTGGGGTTGACGCGATTAAGGTTGTTTTCCAGCCAGACGAAGTAGAAAGAAGCGCCGATCCAGGCGACGCCAGTGATCATGTGAACCCAGCGCACGCTCAGGTTCAGCCATTCCAACAGATGTGCTTCCACAGTCTTTACCTCTCGCCTGTCACCCTTGTTGTCGGGTGATCAGACCTTCTCTTATTGGTGGGGGGCGAGGATCAACCGCTCATCCTCTTTGAAAAAATGCTCATCGCAGTTATTGCCTGTGCCACTGCGATCAACCACCAGGAAGTCATCCCGCTTTTCGATCGTCAGCACCGGGTGGTGCCAGACGCCGCGATGGTAATTAATGCCCTGCCTGCCGTTGGTGACGAAGGCGCGGACCAAGCCTGATACAGGTTCATCGCCAAGTGGCGCGACCACGATCAGAAAGGGGTTGCCGAGCAGCGGAATGAAAGCCTGGCTGCCCAGCGGGTGTCTCTCCAGCATGCACACAGTCAGCGGCATGTCCTGCGCGTCGGCGCGGAAGATGCTGATGATGGCGTGGTCTTCCGGCTTCGCGGTTTCGACCGTGGCCAGTTTGTGAAAGCGCATGGTCGACCCGTTGTTGATCATGAAGTGATCGCTGCCGTCGGTTTCGATAACGTCTCCGAAGGGGGCGAAGGCTTCTTTGGTCAAAGGTTCGATCATCAGTGTGCGCATGGCTGTCTTCTTGTCTTGTCTATAGATCGTTCCCACGCTCTGCGTGGGAACGCTGCCCTGGACGCTCTGCGTCCGCTGTGTGACGCGGAGCGTCACGGGGTGCATCCCCACGCAGAGCGTGGGGACGATCGGGTGTTATTTGGCGACTTTGCCCAGGACGCGCAGGCGACTCACCCCACCATCCGGGAACACGTTCAAGCGGATGTGGGTAATCGGCCCCAGCGCTTTGATCTGCTCGGCGAAGGTGTGTTCGGCGTGCATTTCCAGCTTCTGCGCCGGCAGCAATTCGCGCCAGAACAGCGATTGGGTTTCGATCTGGCTGTCGGTGCCGCCTTTCACGAAGGCGCCCTGGATCGAGCAAGTGTCCGGGTAGTTGCCCTTGAAGTGCAGGGTGTCGACCACGATTTTCTCGATCTCGCCCGGGTGGCCCAGGGCGACAATCACCCAGTCATTGCCTGGCGTACGACGACGCGCGGTTTCCCAACCGTCGCCCATGTTGATGCCACGGCCTGGGTTGAGGATGTTGCTCATGCGGCCGAAGTGTTCATCGGAGCAGGCCAGGGCACGGCCGCCATTGAGCGCGGCAGCCAGGTCGACCTGTTCGTTGTCGCCCACCGAGGACCAGTCGCGGAACGGCACACCGTACACACGCAGACGGGCTACGCCGCCATCCGGGTAGATGTTAAAGCGCAGGTGGCTGAACGCCTGGTCGTTGTTGATCTCGTGGTAGTGGTGGCTGTTGCCTTGCAGCTCGACGGCAGACAGTACTTCCACCCACTGGGTATTGGCATCCGGCTCGCCCGAGGCCAGGAAGCAGGCTTCCAGGGAGGCCGACGGCGGGAAGTTGCCGGTGAAGAATGAAGTGTCGATGTCTACGCCTTTGATCGAGCCCGGTACGCCCAGGCGGATCACTGCACTGTCGTAGCCTTCGAAGCGCTTGCGGCGTGACTCCCAGCCGTCCATCCACTTGCCGTTGTCATCGAAAACGCCCTCCTTCCACACGGCCGGGGTCGGCTGGAACAGGCGGTTGGCGTCAGCGAACCAGTCATCGGTCACCGAGATGATCTTGGTGCCCAGGCGGGCGTCGGCCAGGTTGACGAACTTCTCGAAAGGTACGGCGTAAGCTTTCATTCTTCTTGTCTGCCTTAGATAGAGTGGCTGGGGATGGACTGCTAGAGGGTCAGTAAGCGGAACAACGCGATCTTGTTGATCTCGTCCAGCGCGCACTTGAACTCAGCGTCTGCAGAGTTGTGGATGCGCGTTTCGAACGCGGCGAGGATCTGATGCCGGTTGCTGCCTTTTACCGCCATGATGAAGGGAAACTTGAACTTGGCTTTGTAGGCCTCATTCAGCTCGGTGAAGCGAGAAAACTCTTCGGCCGTGCATTGGTGAATACCCGCGCCTGCTTGTTCATCGGTGCTGGCTTGGGTCAGTTGGCCCTGGACGGCGGCTTTGCCTGCCAGGTCCGGGTGAGCATTGATCAGCGCCAGTTGCGAGGCGTGATCAGCACTCAACAGGGTATCGCTCATGCGCTGGTGCAGGGTTTCGATCTGGTCGATCGACGTATCCTGGCCCAGGTCGAAGGCCTTTTCGGCTACCCATGGCGAGTGTTCGTAGATATCGGCGAAGGCTTGGACGAATGCGTCGCGGCTCAAGGTCGAGGGTTTAAGGGTTTGGAACGCAGTCATTTCGCCGCTCCCGTGCAGGGGTGGGTTTGGTGCCAGTGACGGGCGATGTCCACGCGGCGGGTGAACCACACCTGGTCATGGCCTTTGACGTATTCAATGAAGCGCTTGAGCGAGGCCAGGCGTGCCGGGCGGCCGATCAGGCGGCAATGCAGGCCGATCGAAAGCATCTTCGGCGCCTCGGCACCTTCGGCATACAGCACGTCGAAGGCGTCCTTGAGGTACTCGAAAAAGTCATCGCCCTTGTTGAAACCCTGCACCTGGGTGAAGCGCATGTCGTTGGTGTCCAGGGTGTAGGGGATCACCAGGTGCGGCTTGCCGTTGGGGGTGTTGGGTTCCCAGTAGGGCAGGTCGTCGTCGTAGGTGTCGCAGTCGTACAGAAAGCCACCTTCCTCCATCACCAGGCGACGGGTGTTGGGGCCGGTGCGGCCGGTGTACCAGCCCAGTGGGCGTTCACCGGTGAGTTCGGTGAGGATGCGGATGGCTTCGAGCATGTGCTCGCGCTCCTGAGCCTCGTCCATGTACTGGTAGTCGATCCAGCGGTAGCCGTGGCTGCAAATCTCGTGGCCGGCGGCGACCATGGCGCGGATCACATCCGGGTGGCGCTGGGCGGCCATGGCCACGGCGAAGATGGTCAGCGGGATATCGAATTCTTTGAACAGCTTGAGGATGCGCCACACGCCGGCACGGCTGCCGTACTCGTACAGCGACTCCATGCTCATGTTGCGCTCGCCTTGCAGCGGCTGGGCCGAGACCATTTCCGAGAGGAAGGCTTCTGACTCTTTGTCACCGTGCAGAATGTTGCGCTCGCCGCCTTCTTCGTAGTTGAGTACGAACGACAGCGCAATGCGTGCCTTGCCCGGCCAGTGGGGGTGAGGAGGGTTACTGCCGTAACCGATCAGGTCGCGTGGGTAGTCAGCGCTCACTGCAGTCTTCCTTCTTGTTCGTGGTAGCAAATGTGTGGCGGCCGGGCAGTGGAATGACTGAGTGGCGTCACAGCGATGAGTGATTGTATACAACTTATCGCAAACTTTGTAAGCCTGCATTTCTGCATTTTTTCTGAACGGTCTGTCTGCAAGAAACTTGCCTAAGTGGTCAGGTTAAGATGAAAAAGCCCACTGTAGGAGCGAGCTTGCTCGCGAAAAACCTGAGGGCGCCACTTTTAATCCTGATAGTCCGCGTCATCGTTGACGTTTTTCGCGAGCAAGCTCGCTCCTACAGGGGGTTGGAAGGCTGTTGAATTTATTGTGTACAATTTTTTAGAAAAATGTCTTAATCAGCCATCGCCGGCTTTTTCACTGCCCTGAAAGAGTGCGGGTTTCTCTATGACTGACTTCGGGAGGCGCATAAAAGCCATGGGACGTTTGACCACACACGTTTTGGACGCCGCGCACGGCTGCCCCGGCAGTGCCATCAAGGTTGAGCTGTACCGCGTCGAAGGCGCGCAGCTGGAGCTGGTCGCTACCGCCACCACCAACAGCGATGGCCGTTGCGACGCACCGCTGCTGCAAGGCGAGGACTACCGCAGCGGCGTGTACCAACTGCAGTTCAGCGCCGGTGATTACTACCGGGCCCGTGGGGTGCAGTTGCCCGAGCCGGCTTTTCTGGACGTGGTGGTACTGCGCTTTGGCATCAGTGCCGAACAGGACCATTACCATGTGCCCCTGCTGATTTCGCCTTACAGCTACTCCACTTATCGCGGTAGCTGAGTCGTCACCTCGCTTCACACCCCCAAATGCTCTTCGTTGGTTTCGCCCGCGCACACTGCGGGCTTTTTTTTGCCTGGCGTTTGTTCAACTATCTAACGCCTGTTGCGTCAGTGGCGTGCCTAGGCTGGGTGTTTTCCTCAGGTTAAGAAAACATCATGGCCCCACCCATCGACACGACCGACCCCACTGCGCAAGCGTCCATACAGCAAATGCGCAGCCAACTGTCACGACGGATCAACAGCCACCCGCAGCCCAGCCGCCTGATCAACCAGCTCGGCCTTGCCGACCAACGATGCGCCAACACAACCAAAGCCCTGATGCATTTGACGGTACGCGCGCCCAAAGTCTTGAAGGTGATTCGCGCAGCACTGCGCAAAGCGTTCGACATCGACCCGGACAAACTACTGTTCACCCAAGCCATGCCGCCGCCAGCACTGCACAGGGTCGACACCCTGACGGAACGGACGCTGCTCTCGCTGGCGCTACCTGCCGTGCCAATCAACCTCAATCAGTTCACCACGCTGAGCGTCAAGGATGAACCGGCCCGTGTGTGGCCGTTGACGCCCTTGCAGGTGCTGCAGCAAGTACTCGCGATGAAGCTGTTCGAACGTCTGGCCCCCGCGTTCAGCCGCTACTGGGAAACACTGGTGGCCGGCTCCTGGCAGACGCGTCAGGAACACTGGTGCCAATTGCAGGCCGAGTTGTTCGCTGATCGGGCCTTTATCGCGGGGCAGTTGGGCGAGCTGTCGAGTGAGGCGTCAAGCCTGGTCCAGGCGCTGATCGATGCGCCGAGCCCCGAAGCTCGCCAGCGGGCCGGGGGCGACTGGGCCAGTGTGCGCGCCAGCCAATTGATGTGGCCCGGCTCACCCGCGGTAGCGATCCCCGGCGCCTTGCACATCTATCGTGCGGATGACCCCAGTGATGTGCCGCATGTGATCTACCTGCCGGGTGTAGCGCGCAATTTTTATGAGTATCCGAGCTTCTTCTTCCTGCAGTGCGGCCTGCTGAAACTGACCAGCCAGGCGTTGTTCGACGAGCTTTGGCAGTGCCTGCCGCTCAAGCGCCGCCATGAACTTTGCCGGCCCACGCACTACACCCCGGCGAGCAGTGTTGCCCGTGGTTCGGTACTGGACGGGGATGCGTTGGCGTTGAGCGCGCAAGCGCTGTTGGACGGCCAGTGGGAAAATGAATTGGCCTGTGCGTTGGCGATCAATCAGAGCCACCTATATTCCCAACGACGGCCGCCGCCTCAGCCGCTGACGGCTGCGCCTTTTCTGACGTTTATCGAACGTGCCAGAAAGCAATTGGTCGGTGAGGCGCGGCTGGGTGCATCAGGCAAGTCGTTGCTGGAATGGGATGCGCGGCGTCGGCGACGGGAAATCTGCTTTGCCAATCTTTTGTCCGGCCAACCCATGCTCGCGATGCATGCTCGGCTCAAACGCTACGAAAAGGGCTTGCTCGCGTTACTCGATGTGGCTGATCCCAGCGTCGATACCACGCAATTTCAGGAGGTTGTGGCCCTCGCGCGCGAGCTCCAGGAGCATGCGCAAACCATGGACTCACTGAGCAGCGGTGCGCAGAAACGGCTGTATGAGTATGGGTTCTGGATCGAACGTCCTACCCAGACCGAAAAGCGCGCCACCCTGTTTTTGCAGGCTCAAGGCGAGGCCTTGCGCTGCGAGGTCCAATTGCAGCACCGGCTCAAGCTGATACCCACGGCACATCGAGACCTGGTGATCAAGATAGTGGACCAGCACCAGGCCGCCAAGCGTGAATACGGTGACGCACGCGTCTTGTCGGTTTCGGTGGGCAGTGCGCCGGATGCGTTCTACCACGTGCATAACCTGATGGTGGTGACCACAGCGACGGCCGTTGAGAAGCCTGGCCGCTCGGTCCCGGTGGTGCTATGTGGGTTTGGACAATCGGGCGGGGTGCTGTCTTTTTCCAGTCTGCAAGCCCTGACTAAAAGCCTGTTGGCCAGTTTCAACAGCAGTGATGAGTCAGTGCTCTGGAGGTGCATCGAGCGAAAGGTACGGCAAGACCTACGCAAGCATGCCGCGCGAGGCACCTTGGCAGTGCGCTACGAGCTGATCGAAAAAGGGCCTCTGGAGTTTTCGTTCAAAAAACTGATGAAGCACTATGGGACTTTGCACACAAGCTCGGCGGACGCGACGCAGCTTTTCGGTGAGGTTAAGAGCCCTGCGTTCAGCCGTGATCTACTGCTGATAGAACTGGGCGAACATCTGAAAGTACCGGCCAATGATCTGCTTGAGCAGAGCCAGGCCCATCTTGATGTACTGCGCAAAGCCACCGCCGATGCGAAAAAGCTGCCGGCATGGCTGGCGGGCGCGTCGAGCGCCCAGCGCAAGACCTTCAAGAAACTGCAGGGCCGACACTTGGCCAGCGTCCTCGCGGTTGAAAACCGGCTTGAGCAGCGTCTGGAAGACCTGGAGACCTTCGCCCGCACTGCCTTGATCGCCCGTTTAACAGAGGACGGTTTCTATCCGGGGCTGGATATCGAGCAGCCCTTACTGACTATGCCGGACGACGTCGCCAGCAGTTTCTGCGGTTATGAAAGCCGCTGCACACCGGGCGATCGCAAGGAAATTCAGACCCCCAGCCTTGAGCGCAGCACTTTCAGCCTGCTGCAACTGGCGCTCCATAACCTCGACCCGCAAGCGCCCTGGACGCGCAAGCGCTTGAACCACGCCACCTACCTGCAGCCGGACTGGCGCAGACGGCTGGATGCGGACTACCTGATCAAGACAATCTCCGCGCTGGATATCGGCGGTCAATACGCAGCAAAGATCGAGCGCACGTTTGAGCCTGCGGCCCAAGGGCTGAGCGAAGGCCGTATTCCGGAACTGATGCAGCGCATGTTGCGCGACTGTGCCAAGGTACGGCTGTATTCGGCCATCCGCCAGGGGCTGAGTGCACCCGCGCAAAGCCTGTTCAATACAGCGATGGCCGCGCGAACGCCAGAGGACTTGCTGAAGAATGGCCATCGACTGAGCCTGTCAGTGGTGCATCTGGTGGGGCACACGCTGCAGCATGATCGCTACATCGCCGGCATTGTGGTCATGCAGGATCAGGCCAATGGGCGCTGCGTAGTGTATTGGCCGAACGCTGCCACTGCCTTGGCCGTTACCGAATACGCCAGCGTGCAAGAGGCGCACGTGGCGCTCAATCGCATCGCGACCCAGGCCGAGCACGCCAAACAGCTGGCGCGGCAGGTCGCACCGGGCTGGGCATTCGAGGCCGTCACCCATGATGCCGAGCCCGACGCTACGCTGGACGAACTGCTGCGGGCCACGTTCTTTTCCGGTGTGTGGCGGGGCGTGAAGTTCATTCGCTCCTTTGCGGTCAAGCATCTGGAGCCGACGCCGGTGCCGCAGGACATTGAAAAGCAGTTCCAGGAGCAGGTCGATACTGACCCGCTGAACGCGCTGGCGATCGTGCCCACTGCCCACAGCGATGCCAACGCGTTGCTGTACAAGGCCTGGGTGCTTGATTTGCAGCGCCGAACCCAGGCGGCGTGCAATTCCAGCAAGGCATTGGACCGCTATCGAACCAAACGCCTGGAGGAGCAAAGTGATACGCGCATGCGCGCCTTGGTGGGTTTTTTCGTGCCGCCTTACGGCATGGTCAACGACTTCTACGAGTTGCTGCTGGCGGCGCGGCGGTACCACCGTTTTGGCCGTTCCTCGGATGCGGTTGATGTTGGCTTCATGAGCATTTTTCTGACGGTTGAACTGTTATTGGGTTTTATACCCGGCGCCAAAACCAGGGCGGGCGCCGTGGGAGGAATAACGCGGCGTTCGCTGGCCACCGGGTTGAGTCGAATCCGCCACTTGCACATGACGGCGCCCAGAACACTGGCCGCTGGGATATCACGGCCAATTACCCAGCTCAAAGCCCTGGAGCATTTTCGGCTAAAGGGCGTGCCTCAAGACGCTGTCGCGCTGAAGGGCGTGGGTGAAAAGGGTGTGTACGTCAAAAATGGCGAGGCCTTCCTGGCGGATGACACGCATCGTTATCCGGTGTACCGGCGCCAGAACGAACACTCATTACGCCTGAAAAACAAACAGGCAGGCGAAGAAGATGAGTTGCTCGTGCATATCTATCAGCCCGAAGAATGGTTATTGGGCGCGGACGCGCCAACGCCGGGGCCGAGTTCGGGAACCCATCGGCCGTGGCAACCTCCGAGGCCTGACGTGTCGGACTGGCAACCGCCGGTGCGTGTAGCGAGCGAAGACAGGATTCGCCAGTTCTCCACCACAGCCACGCATTGGTTGGATTGGCAGACTCAGCTTCATCCAGGCCAGCTATCGAGCTCGCCCGCTCCAGGGATATTTCATGTCGCAGCGGACCCTCAAGGCTATCCTCACCATGTGCTGCGTGTTGCGCCTGAACGTTCCAGCCTGACCGATCCGAGCAGCCGTTTTTACCGGTTGCTGCCCCCAGGTGAGGATGCCGGGCTTCACGGTATCGTGTTCATCACCAGGAATGAGCCGCTGGTGTCATTGGCCAGCGTTGACATCCTGCGTTGGACCAGCAACGACCTGCTCGAACAGCCGTTACCTGCATCCCGCACGGCAACGGGCGCCTGGCATTTGCATGCGCCGATTTTCGACCGGCCGTTGGAGCAGTCCGTGGCCATCGCCTTTCCCACCCTTACCAACAGGACCCGAGATCATGTGGTGAGCCGCTTGATCGAATTGTCGGGTCCGGCGCGCCCGGCAACTGCCACGCATCTGCTCAGAGTGCGTGCAACCCTGGACGAATGGTTGCCGCCGGCCCCCGTGCGGCCTGGCCGCACCGATGACTTATTGCGGATGTTGCGGCCTACCGACAGGGCACCCAACACGACCTTCATAAGCTTCCAGGGCGCTGCGCCGGGCTTGACCCGTATTGACTTCCTGCCACCTGTGAGGCCGCCACGCACCCTGCGTCGCGGTGGCAAGGCAGTCGCGAGCGAAAGAAATACCGCCCAATATGCAGCGGTCAGTACGTTGCTTGAGGAACAGGGTTTCACCCTCAGGCATGTCAATGTGCGGCGTTACGGGACGATCCGGCGGGAGACGCTGGCCACCCACCCCAACTCACCATCTCGGCTTTATTACGTGTCATACCTGTGGGCAGAAAGGCCGTCTTTGCGCCTTTTTTCGACGTTAAGCGACAATTGGCTTGTGACCGGGCTCAGGACCTATACCAACGTGGCGTTAGCTGACGAAGTCAGCAGTGCCATGCGTCAACAGCGCCTGGTACGGATCCTGGCGGGTATTCAGTGGCCGACCGGGAGCGATGTCTCGCCCACGGTTTACTTCATCAAACTGAACCCCTGACCTTCATCAGCGAGGCCAGGCCGGCGCAACCGAACAGGGCCGCACTGACGCGGTTGAACCAGCTCTGGCCGGCGCCGCTGCGCAAATACCGCGCTGCGCCATGGGCGCCGAGGCCGTAAGCCAGCTTGCACAGCAGGTCGAGCACTGTCCAGGTGGCGATCATGATCAGCAGTTGCGGTAAAAAGGCTTGCTGGGCGCTGAGAAATTGCGGCAGGAAGGCGGCGAAAAACAGAATGTCCTTGGGGTTACTGGCGCCCAGTACAAAGGCACGGCCAAACAAGGCGCGAAAGCGCGGCAAGGCCGGGGTCTGCGGTACTTGTGCACCCTGGCTTGGCTGGCGCGACTGTTGCCAGCTTTGCCAGGCGAGGTAGAACAGGTACAGCGCGCCGACGATCTTCAATGCGCTGAACAATTGCTCAGAAGCCAGCAACAGCGCGCCAAGGCCCAGGGCCGAGGCGCTCAACAGGCAGATCGAGGCGAACACGCCGCCCAGAAACGCAGGGTAGGAGCGGCGCAGGCCGTAGTTGAGGCTGTTGCTGATCATCAACAGCGACAGCGGGCCAGGAATCAGGATCACCACCAGTGCAGCGCCACTGAACAGCAGCCAGGTTTCCAAGGTCATTTACAGTCCTCCCTTCATGCAAAAGCCCCACCCGAAGGTGAGGCGGTTTTTCAGCCGTTCCCGAACTACAGGAAGATGAACTTGGCGATAAAGATCGCGCACAGTACCCACAGGCTGATGGAAATCTCGCGGTATTTACCGGTGCCGGCCTTCAACGCCACATACGTGATAAAGCCCAGGGCGATGCCGTCGGCGACCGAAAACGTCAGCGGCATCATGATCGCGGTGACGATCGCCGGAATGCTGTCGGTGGCCTCATCCCAATTGATATGGGCCATGCTCGCCATCATCAGCATCGCTACATAAATCAGCGCGCCCGCCGTTGCGTAGGCGGGAATCATGCCGGCCAGCGGCGCAAAAAACATCGCCGCCACGAACAGCACGCCCACGGTCACTGCGGTCAAACCCGTACGGCCGCCAGCAGCCACACCGGCGGCGCTTTCTACATAGCTGGTCACCGGCGGTACACCGACCATGGCGCCAAACACGCTGGACGCACTGTCAGCCTTCAACGCGCGAGACAGGTTGTCGATCTTGCCATCGGCATTCACCAGGCCTGCGCGTTGCGCAACGCCCATCAGTGTACCGGCAGTGTCGAACATGTGTACAAAAAGAAAGGCAAATACCACGCTGATCATGCTCACATTGAACACACCCATCACGTCCATTGCCATCCAAGTCGGTGCCAGGCTCGGTGGGGTGGCGAGAATGCCGTTGTAGTGCACTAGGCCCAGGCCCCAGCCGGCCAGGGTTACGGCGATGATGCTGATCAGGATGGCGCCGAAGACGCGGTGATAACTGAGGATGGCAATCAGCAGGAAACACACGGCCGCCAGCAGCGGTGCCGGCTCGTGCAGGGAACCGAGCTTGATCAGCGTGGCCGGGCTGTCGACGATGATGCCGGCGGTTTTCAGGCCGATCACCCCTAGGAACAAGCCCACGCCGGCGCCCATGGCATGGCGCAGGCTGACCGGAATGCTGTTGAGCAGCCATTCGCGGATGCGCGACAGCGTGAGGATCATGAACAGCACGCCGGAAATAAACACCGCGCCGAGGGCGGTCTCCCAGGTGTAGCCCATGGTGCCGACCACGGTGTAGGTGAAGAATGCGTTCAAGCCCATGCCCGGCGCCAGGCCCACGGGCCAGTTGGCGTACAGGCCCATCAGCAGGCAACCCAGCGCGGCCGCTATGCAGGTGGCGACGAAGGCCGCGCCGTGATCGATACCGGCATCGGCCATGATATTGGGGTTGACGAAGATGATGTAGGCCATGGTGATAAAAGTGGTGAGGCCGGCGATCAGCTCGGTCTTCACTGTGGTGCCATGCAAGCGCAGTTTGAACAGGCGTTCCAGCCAACCGCCTCGGGGCGCGGCCAGGTCCAACGTAGGGGCTTCGGTTTTGCGGCTATCCACAGCGAGTACTCCTCAATCGTTTTATTGTTATTTCCAGCGCCGGTTACATGAGTGGGCAACGGCGCTTTGAGGTGTTGGCGGGTTTGTTGACCAAAAGGTCAGGAACTCGCACGAAGCGAATTATGCTTTTGTATACAAATAAAGCAAATAATGTTTTCGATTATCTGGGCGAAAAGGGATGAAAGGCCCACGCCAGGGGATTTATTCTGCGCGACGCCTTGAAACAAGCCCTCGATACCCGCACCTTGTGGGCGCAAGCATTCGGTCAGCGCGGCGAAAAGGGGAGCCCCATGTACAAGGTTTATGGCGATTACAAGTCGGGCAATTGCTACAAGGTCAAATTGATGCTCACTCTGTTGGGCATCCCGTATGAATGGATCGATATTGATATTCTCAAGGGCGATACCCAGACCCCTGAGTTCCTGGCCAAGAACCCCAATGGCAAGGTCCCGGTATTGGAGCTCGAAGACGGCACCTGCCTGTGGGAGTCCAACGCGATCCTCAACTTCCTCGCCGATGGCAGCGAATTCTTGCCCACCGAACCGCGCCTGCGTACCCAGGTATTGCAGTGGCAGTTTTTCGAGCAGTACAGCCATGAGCCTTACATTGCGGTGGCGCGGTTTATTCAGTTTTACCTGAACATGCCCGAGGATCGGCTGGAAGAATATAAAACCACCCATAAGGGCGGTTACAAGGCCTTGAAGGTGATGGAGCGTCAGCTTCAAGCCACGCCTTATTTAGTGGGCGAGCAGTTTTCAATTGCCGATATCGCATTGTATGCCTACACCCATGTGGCCCATGAAGGCGGCTTTGACCTGGCGCCGTATCCGGCGGTGCAGGCATGGTTGCAGCGGGTGGCCAGTCATCCTCGGTATGTGCCGATGCTCGACTGATTCACTCGGTCCAATGTGGGAGCTGGCTTGCCTGCGATAGCGTCACCCTGGTGCCCCGGCTAAATCGAGGTGTCTGCATCGCAGGCAAGCCAGCTCCCACATTCAGCGCGGCGGCGCGTCAGGCAGTGCTTTGTTGAGCAGTTCAAAGCAGCGCTGCGCCGCCGGGCTCAAGCCCATGCCGCTACGGCTGATCAAGCCGATCTCCCGATTCACCCCGGGATGATCGATATTGATCCGCTGCAAACCCTCCAGGCTATCCGCCGCCGACTCCGGCAGCACACTGACACCCAACCCCTGGCGCACCAATGCCAATACGGTCGACATGTAGTTGGCCTCCATGCCGGCGTTCAACGTCAGCCGTGTCTCATCGAACAGCGTATCCACTTGCTCACGCACACTGCTGTCGCGCCCGGTCAGGATAATTGGCTGGTCTGCCAGTTGCTCCAGGGTCAATTGGCGGTGATGGGCGAGCGCATGACCCGATGGCACAAACGCGCACAGCCGATCATTGAGCACCGGCACGAAGTCCAGGCCGTGGCTCAGGCGGGCGCGCACGCCGATGCCGAAATCCACTTCGCCGTTGCGAACCTTTGCATGAATGCGCTGGGCCACCAGGTCATGCAGGCGCACTTCGATGCCGGCGAAGCGTTCGCGAAACAGGCGCAAGGCCGGGGGCAGGGCGCCGGCGCAGACTGAGGGCAGGGCGGCAATGGTCACCACGCCGCGGCGCAAGGCGGCGAGGTCGCGGGAGCCGGTGACGATGTTGTCCAGGTCCAACAGCAGTTTTTCCATAGGCCCGCGCGCGTCCTGGCCTGCGGCGGTAATGCTCACGTGGCGCGGGCTGCGGTCGAGCAGGGCGACGCCGAGCCAGTCTTCCAGTTGTTGCACCTGCACGGTGAGGGCTGACGGCGACAGATGCAATTCGTTGGCCGCCTTGGTGAAGCTGCCTGTGCGGGCAACCGCAAGGAAGGCTTGAATGTGCTGGATGCTGTTTTTCATAAGCGCCGCTTCATTTTGTTTTTCCGAACGCTGATGGCTGAATATTGCAATTTACAAAGCCTAGCGCGATTCCAATACTCCAGGGAAAACAATAACCGGCCAACGAGGCCGCCCTGGAGTAACCCATGCTCGCAACCCTGGGTGTCATCACCATCCTGTGCCTGCTCGCTGCCGTCATGAGCAAGCGCCTCTCGCCGCTGGTAGCCTTGATCGCCTTGCCGATCATTGCCGCGCTGATCGGTGGATTCGGCCTGCAAACCAGCGCCTTCATCATTACCGGTATCAAGAACGTCGCCCCTGTGGTGGGCATGTTTGTGTTCGCGATCCTGTTTTTCGGGATCATGACCGATGCGGGCATGCTCGATCCCATTATTGATCGCATCCTGCGTACGGTCGGGACGCGTCCTACACGAATTGTGGTGGGTACTGCGACCCTGGCGTTGCTGGTGCACCTGGACGGCTCTGGCGCGGTGACCTTTCTGGTGACGGTGCCGGCGATGCTGCCGCTGTATACGCGCCTCGGCATCGATAAACGCATCCTAGCCTGCGTGTGTGCGATGGCCGCCGGCGTCAACTTCCTGCCCTGGACCGGCCCGGTGCTGCGTTCGTCGGCGGCCTTGCATGTGCCGGTGGCCGACCTGTTCCAACCATTGATCCCGGTTCAGATCGTCGGGCTGATCTTTGTCTTCGCCTGCGCCTGGTGGCTGGGCCATCGCGAAGAAAAGCGCCTGGGCCTGGGCGCCGGTTCCAGCGTGGAGGCGGTGCCGCAACGAGTGCTCAGCGATGACGACATCACGCTGCGTCGTCCACGGTTGTTCTGGGTCAACCTGATGCTGACCGTGCTGGTGATGGTGGTGATGATCGCCGGCTGGGTCGACCCGGTGGTGATGTTCATGCTCGGCACCGTGGTTGCGTTGTGCATCAACTATCCCAACGTGGACGCCCAGCGTGCGCGCATCGACGCCCATGCGAAAACCGCCCTGACCATGGCCAGTATCCTGCTCGCCGCCGGGGTATTTACCGGCATCATGCAAGGCACCGGCATGCTCAAGGCCATCGCCGAAGTGGCGGTGGCGCAGATTCCGGCGGGCCACGGCAAGTTGATCCCGGCCGTCGTGGGCTTTTTGTCCATGCCCCTGAGCATGTTGTTTGACCCCGATTCCTACTATTTCGGCGTGATGCCGGTGATCGCCGAAGTCGGCAAGGCCTTGGGCGTCGACCCGCTTCAGGTGGCCCAGGCTTCGCTGCTGGGCGTGCACACCACCGGCTTCCCGGTCAGCCCGCTGACGCCTGCGACCTTCCTGCTGGTGGGCCTGTGCAAGATCGAACTGGCCGATCACCAGCGCTTCACCATTCCTTTCCTGTTTGCCGCCTCGGTGTTGATGACCCTGACGGCGTTGCTCCTGGGAGTGATTTGAGATGAACACCTTGCGCATCGGCTCCGGCGCCGGCTACTCCGGCGACCGTATAGAACCTGCCGTGGAACTGGCCGAACACGGCGACCTGGATTACCTGGTCTTCGAATGCCTGGCCGAACGCACCATCGCCCTGGCGCAACAGGCGCGTATCAGCAACCCGCAGGGCGGTTATGACCCGCTGCTGGCTGAGCGCATGCGCCGTGTCTTGCCCTTTGTGGGGCAGCGGGCGGGGCGTCGACGCCTGCGGGTGATCACCAATATGGGCGCGGCCAACCCGCTGGCGGCGGCCAGGGAAGTACGGCGTATTGCGGGCGAGCTGGGCCTGGGCCTCAAGGTTTTGGCCGTGGTCGGCGATGACGTGCTGCACGCCTTGCCTGCCGAGCAGTTGCTGGATAACGGCAAGACCGTGGGGGCATTGGGTGAGCGGCTGATTTCCGCGAATGCCTACTTGGGTGTGGAGGGCATTATTGAAGCGTTGCGTGCCGACGCCGATGTGGTGATCACCGGGCGCGTGGCCGACCCTTCGCTATTCCTGGCGCCGCAGATGTTCGAGTTCGGCTGGGCCTTCGATGATTGGCCGCGACTGGGCCGAGGCACGTTGGTGGGGCATTTACTTGAGTGCGCGGGGCAGGTCAGTGGCGGTTACTTCGCCGATCCCGGCTTCAAGGATGTGGAGGATCTGGCACGCCTGGGCTTTCCCCTGGCCGAGGTCGACGCCGACGGCAATGCAGTGATCACCAAGGTGGCAGGCTCCGGTGGACGGGTCAGCCGCGCGACCTGCGCCGAACAACTGATTTATGAAGTTCACGACCCGGCAGCCTACTTGACCCCGGATGTGACGGCCGACTTTTCCCAGGTGGGGTTTGTCGAGGAGGGCGTGGACCGGGTGCGTGCCCAGGGAGCTAGTGGGCGTGCCCGGCCTGATCAACTGAAGGTCAGCGTCGGTTATCTGGACGGTTGGATCGGTGAGGGGCAGATGTCCTACGGCGGTCCAGGTGCTGTCGCACGGGCCGAGTTGGCGCGGGACGTGGTACTCAAGCGTCTCGCGTTGATCGGCGTAAAGATGCAGGACCTGCGCGCCGAGTTGATTGGCATGGATTCACTGCACGGCCCACGCAGCAGCGTCGAGCCTTGGGAAGTGCGCCTGCGGGTCGCCGCCCGGTGTGAGGAGCGTGGCGACGCGGTGCGGATCGGCAATGAAGTGGAGACCCTCTACACCAACGGCCCGGCCGGCGGCGGTGGGGCGAGCAAGGGCGTACGCCAGGTGGTGGCGGTCGCGTCGTTGCTGTTGCCCCGTGAAGCGGTCAAACCGAGGATTGAAGAATGAAACTGCATACGCTGGCCCATTCCCGCACCGGGGATAAGGGCGACACGTCAAACATCTCGATCATTGCCTACCGCGCGCAGGACTACCCGTTGCTGTGTGAACAGCTGACGGCGGAGCGCGTGGCAGCGTTCTTCGCGGATTTACTGGAACCCGGTGCTGAGCCGGTTCGGCGTTATGAATTGCCGAATGTGCAGGCGCTGAACTTCGTTTTGCCGGGCATCCTGCGTGGCGGCGTGACCCGCTCACTGGCGCTGGATGCCCACGGCAAGTGCCTGGCCTCGGCACTGCTGGATCTTGAACTGGCAATACAGACTTAAGAACACCGCAGAGCAAATGTGGGAGCTGGCTTGCCTGCGATTGCATCACCTCGGTACATCTGCTGCACCGCGGTGCCCGTATCGCAGGCAAGCCAGCTCCTACATTGACCGCAGCGGGCTTCAGATTGCGGCGAAGCGCTTGTCCAGGTACTCGATGATCACCTTGGAGTCATACATCCAGGTGGTCTGGCCGTTCTCTTCGATGCGCAGGCACGGCACTTTGATCTTGCCGCCTTGCTCCAGCAGGGTCTGGCGGTCCTGTTCGTTGTTCTTCGCGTCCTTCAAGGCCACCGGCACATTCAGGCGGTGCAGGGTGCGGCGGGTCTTCACGCAGAACGGGCAGGCGTGGAACTGATACAGGGTCAGGTCTTTGGCGGCAGCATTGACCTTGGCCTGTTGCTCGGCAGGGCGTTGTTTTTTGCGTGGGCGGGTAAGAAAGTCGCCCGCGATGATGACGTGGCCGAGGCCCACTCTAAGTGCTTTGACGAACATGGCTGAAACCTCTTGCCCATGACTGAGGGGGCGCAGCTTACCTGATTTCTACAGGCGAAAAAAAACCGGCGATGAACGCCGGTTTTTTCCTGCCTGGCCGGTTACTTGATCAGGCTGAGAAATTCGCTGCGGGTAGCCGCGTTCTCACGGAACTCGCCCAGCATCACCGAGGTGATCATCGACGAATTCTGTTTCTCGACACCGCGCATCATCATGCACATGTGCTTGGCCTCGATCACCACGGCCACGCCCAGGGCGCCTGTCACTTCCAACACGGCGTCGGCGATCTGGCGGCTGAGGTTTTCCTGGATCTGCAGGCGGCGCGCATACATATCGACAATGCGGGCGACCTTCGACAGGCCCAGCACTTTGCCGCTCGGGATATACGCCACATGGGCCTTGCCGATAAACGGCAACAGGTGGTGCTCGCACAACGAGTACAGCTCGATGTCCTTGACCAGCACCATTTCGCTATTGTCAGAGCTGAACAAGGCACCATTGGTGACTTCTTCGAGTGTCTGTTCATAACCGCGGCAGAGGTACTGCATTGCCTTGGCGGCACGCTTTGGCGTGTCGAGCAGGCCCTCGCGGGACACGTCCTCGCCGAGTTGGCCGAGAATCTCTGTGTAATTCTGTTCCAGGGACATGAAACTACCTGTGGGATTTTCGCAAAGCGCAAGGTTACGGTGGCGGACACATCGCTGCAAGCCTGACGAAGGCACTTGTTACTCGTCGCGCCCTTCCATCATGGTGCGCTTGAGCATCACATACACCGCGCCGGCACCGCCGTGGCGGGCCTGGCAGGAGGTAAAACCGAGCACCTGGGCATGCTGGCGCAGCCAGGTGTTGACGTGGCTCTTGATCATCGGCCGCTTGCCGTCCAGCCGCACAGCTTTGCCATGGGTGACGCGCACGCAGCGAATTTCGAATTTGGTCGCTTCAGCCAGGAAAGCCCAGAGGGTTTCCCGGGCTTTTTCCACGGTCATACCGTGCAGGTCGAGGCTGCCTTCGAACGGGATCTGGCCGGCCTTGAGCTTGCGCATCTGGCTTTCCTGCACGCCGTCGCGGGCCCACATCAGCTCATCTTCGGGGCCGACGTCGATCACGAACTGGTCCGACAGGCCATCCACGGTGGTGGCATCGGTGCGCACGGTCGCGGCCTGGCGCAGCTTGGCGATCTGCGCCCGGTCGGTCTTGGGTTTGCCGGTGTCGGCGCGGTCGTGCTTGATCGGCTTGACGCCGCGCAGCTCGTTTTTGAACAGGGAAAAATCGTCGTCTTGCATGTCAGCCTCCGCGAAGGGCGGGCAGTTTACCTAAATCGCGGCGGCCAGGGCGCAGGAAACGCTATCCGAGCGCCATCAGTCGTGCTTTTTCATCAGGTGAGAGGCGATATTCAACGACAACGGTTGGCGCATTTTCCGACGGCTGCGACGCCACAGCCACACACCCAACCACAGCACCAGCAAGCCGACACCCAGCAGGAGTGCCGAGCCACCCGGGCTGGCATTCAGTTCGCCGAGTGCCGGCGAATGCCCAAACAGGCCGGCGCCACCAGCGCCCGCCAACAACAAACCTACTATCGCCAGTAACGCGGCAATGCACGCTACCAGGCGCAGACGCCAATTGCTCGGGCCTTTGGGGCGCAAGCGACGAGCATCAAAACCATCGGATATCTTCATTCCGACCTTTCCTCCAGGGTATCGGCCCTTCGACCGGAAGATACACAGGTTGTTCCGGGGGGAGGGGTAAATGCGCCAAATGAAAGGGCTTTGCGGATGAGCGGAGCAATAAACACGCCGCTCACCGCCAGCAGGGTCAGATCAGATCTTTGGCCAGCGCCAGGGTGGCGAAGTTGTCGGCCATGATGGCCATTTCGGTTTGCTGCACGTGCTCGGCGCTCAGGATGCCACCCTTGTACGGCAGGTCGCGGGTGGCGCAGGCGTCTTCCACCAGGGTGCAGCGAAAGCCCAGGTTCTTGGCCGCGCGCACGGTGGTGCTGACGCTGGAGTGGCTCATGAAACCGCAGACGATCAGGTCCAGGGAGCCCAGGTCTTGCAGGTGTTTTTCCAGGCCGGTGCCATGGAAGGCGCTGGGCAGCAGTTTGCCGATGATGGTTTCGTCACCTTCAGGCTCAAGGCCCGGAATGAATTCGCCGCGCTCGCCCTGGGGGTCAAACAGGCCGCCCACCGTGCCCAGGTGGCGCACGTGCACAATCGGGCGCCCGGCACTGCGCGCTGCGGTCACCAGTTGCTTGATGTTCTGCACCGCCGCGTCCATGCCCGAGAGGGCGAGCGGGCCGCTGAGGTATTCTTTCTGGGCGTCGATGATCACCAGGGTCGCATGATTGAGGTTGGCTGCTGCGTAACCGCGACCGCTGAGTTGAAACATCGTCTTTGGAACGGACATTCTGGGGCTCCTGTGAGTGGGGCTTTTGCGACATTGTCCACTGGCTGAGCGCTTCTGTGAATCGCTACTATCGTAAGGTACGCCGTTGCTGGCGTGCAGCCATGTCAAGAGGCAGGCCTGTTTAACACAATGCGGGCAAATTGGATGAAATCCGACGTACGGTGCCAGGTGTTTCGTACATCGTCGGTACAGGTGAAGGCTGTTAGAATCGCCAGTCGTTTTTTCCAGGAGCTTGCCCCGTGATCACTTCCCGCCTGCGCACCTTGCGCGACCATATCCGTTGGGCTGTCAGCCGTTTCCATGGGGAAGACCTGTTTTTTGGCCATGGCACCGACAATGCCTGGGACGAAGCCCGGCAATTGGTGCTGGGCGCCTTGCACCTGCCGTGGGAAATCGCCGACAGCTATTTGGATTGCAACCTGGAAGAAGAGGAAATCTCCCACGTGCAGCGCTTGCTGCATCGGCGTATCCATGAGCGAGTGCCTACCGCGTACCTGTTGAACGAAGCCTGGTTTTGCGGCATGTCGTTTATCGTCGATGAGCGCGTACTGATCCCGCGTTCACCCATAGGCGAGCTGATTGAAGACCGCTTCGAACCCTGGCTGGCCCAGGCGCCGGCACGCATCCTCGACCTGTGCACCGGCTCCGGTTGCATCGGCATCGCCTGTGCCTATGAATTCCCCGAGGCCGAAGTGGTGCTGGGAGACTTGTCCTTCGAAGCCCTGGAAGTGGCGAACCAGAACATCGAGCGCCATGGCGTCGACGAGCGCGTCTACACCGTGCAGGGCGATGGTTTTGACGGTTTGCCCGGCCAGCGTTTCGACCTCATTGTGTCGAACCCGCCCTACGTGGATGCCGAAGATTTCGCCGACATGCCCGACGAATACCAACACGAACCGGAACTGGGCCTGGCCTGCGGTGACGACGGCCTGAACCTGGTACGCCGGATGCTGGCTGAAGCGGCGGACCACCTGACCGAGAAGGGCTTGCTGATTGTCGAAGTGGGCAACAGCCAGGTGCATGTCGAGGCGCTGTATCCGGAAGTGGACTTTGCCTGGCTGGACTTCAAGCGCGGTGGGCATGGGGTGTTTATGTTGACGGCTGAGCAGTGCCGCCAACACCAGGCCGTTTTCGCTGCCCGGATATAACTGCAGAAACTCGGTCAATGTGGGAGCTGGCTTGCCTGCGATAGCGGTGGGTCAGCTTGCACTTGTGCTACTGATACATCGCTATCGCAGGCAAGCCAGCTCCCACATTTTGATTGCATTTCAATCTATCAGCGGTGCGTGGCAATCCAGATCAACAACCCCGCCTGAAACACCGTAAACGCCACCAGGCAGGTGATGGTAAAGCGCAGCCCGCTGTCCTCACGTTTGAACTTGGTGACTTTCTCCTCTTCCTTGCGCAGTTTCACTTCCTGCTCCGCCAGGTTCTGGTCGGCCTGTTGCAGCATCTGCGCGGCTTCGAGGATCTCCACAAACTGCACTTTCTCGGTATTCCAGCTGTCCAGCACGTCGCCGACCTTGCCTGGTTGCACATTGCCTTTGAGGTGCTGCACATCGGCGTAGGCCACATCGAAACCCTGGATACGCAGGAAGTGATCGCGGCGCAGGCGCGTGGCTTCGTTGAGGGCGTCCTTGTTGGCCAGGTCCACGCCGTCGACGCGGTAGTGTGACCACTTCTTCTTCGCCCAGGCGGCGCCTTGGGCCACCAGGAAGCGCCCGATACCGCGGTTGGCCGGCTCGATTTCCAGGCTGTTGCCGGGGCCGAAGTGCACGCGGTGTTTATCGTGATCGACCCAGATATCCAGATGATTCTGCTCGCGCCGTACTCGCTGGCCCGGTAACTGGATGACCATGCGCAACAGGCTGTGGTGTTTGTCATGACGCTCGGCATAGCCGAACTGCACAAAGCGCAATGGCCGTGCGCCGGTGGCGCGGTCGGTGGCCAGTGGGGCCAGGCGCAGCATCTTGAAGTGTTCGGCGTGAACGTCGGCCCACGGCAGGGCTGCTGCCGCGGCAGCTTCGGTTGCGGCCGGGGTCTCGGCGGTAGATTCGGGTGTTGTTTCGGTGGTTGTCATGCGGCGCGATCCTGTCCAAGCCCTGCGAGCCGACAGTCTTTTTACTGTCGACTCTGGACTTATCGGCCGTTTTTTCCAGGACTGGAGGCCAATTGCCGCTTAACGGGGTTGAAGTCCTTCGATAAAGCTGACGATACGTTGGCCCAACTCCGCAGCCAGCGGTAGTTTCGGGTCGTTGTAGGAGGCCAGTTGCTGCTTCACGTTATTGGGCACGATGCGCATCACGTGGTTCATACCTTCGATTACCGTCAACTGCGCGTCGGGTTTGGCCTTCTTCAGTTGCTGGGCGTCGCCTACACCCACTTGGATATCGTTGGTGCCCTGGATAATCAGCGCCGGCATATCCAAGCGTGCAAAAGCGGCCGACGGATCGGCGCGGAACAGGCTGATCAGATACGGCTGCACGCTGGGCCGGAAAATACCCTCCAGCGGGCGCGGCACATCGGCGTCCACCTGGCCGGCCTTGAGGTGATCGAGGATTTCATTGCTGCGTAGCAACAGGGCAGGGGGCAAGTGATCGGCCAGTTGCTGACGGATAACTTGGTCCACCGGGCGGGCGCTGCCTGACAAGGAAATGACTCCGGCCGGTTCAAGTTGCGGCGCGGCGAGGGCGGCGACCAGCGCGCCCTCACTGTGGCCCAGCACAATCAGCGGGCCCATGCGCTTGTCGGCCTTGAGCAACTTGCCCCAGGCCACGGCGTCGGCCACATACGCCTCCAGGGTCAGGTTGCGCTCATCCGGCGTGGCCGCCAGGCTTGCAGCCACGCCGCGCTTGTCGTAGCGCACGCTGGCGATGTTATGCCGGGCCAGTACCCAGGCCAGGCGCTTGAGGCTGTCGTTGCGCGCGCCGTCGGCGCTGTTGCCGTTGCGGTCGGTGGGGCCGGAGCCGGCGATGATCAGCACCACCGGCACCGGTTTATCCGATTGCGGCAACAGCAGCGAGCCAAAGAGTTGGCCGCTGCCGGTGTCCAGGCTGATCGGGCGTTGCAAGACGACAGGGGAGGCGGCCTGGGCCACGGCGGTGAACAGGGTGAGGGTGAACAGCAGAACTCGCAGCATCATAGCGCCATCATTGGAGAGGTGCCGGTTGGACCAACGTCTACCGGTAAGGTTTCGAGGATGAACTAGTCGGTTAGCCTGCGTATACTGGCCGCCTTAAGTTATTACGGTTGACTTGATTCAACTGATTTCACGGAGCGCCCTGCATGTCCGGCAATACCTTCGGCAAGCTGTTCACTGTCACCACCGCGGGCGAAAGCCATGGGCCGGCGTTGGTCGCCATTGTCGACGGCTGCCCACCAGGCCTCGAGCTGAGCCTGGACGACCTGCAGCGCGACCTTGACCGCCGCAAGCCCGGCACCAGCCGCCATACCACTCAGCGCCAGGAACCGGACGAAGTCGAAATCCTCTCCGGAGTGTTCGAAGGCCGCACCACGGGCTGTGCCATTGGCCTGTTGATTCGCAACACCGACCAGAAGTCCAAGGACTACTCGGCGATCAAGGACCTGTTCCGCCCGGCCCATGCCGACTACACCTACCATCACAAATACGGCGAACGCGACTATCGTGGCGGTGGCCGCAGCTCGGCGCGTGAAACCGCCATGCGCGTGGCCGCCGGCGCCATCGCCAAGAAATACCTGGCCACCCAGGGCATCGTCATCCGTGGCTACATGAGCCAATTGGGCCCGATTGAAATCCCGTTCAAGACCTGGGACAGCGTCGAAGACAACGCCTTCTTCTGCCCCGACCCGGACAAGGTGCCGGAACTGGAAGCCTACATGGACCAGTTGCGCCGCGACCAGGACTCGGTCGGCGCGAAGATCACCGTCGTGGCCGAAGGGGTGAAGCCGGGCCTGGGCGAGCCGATCTTTGATCGCCTCGACGCCGAACTGGCCCATGCGCTGATGAGCATCAACGCAGTGAAAGGCGTGGAAATCGGCGCTGGTTTCGCCTGCGTCTCCCAGCGCGGTACCGAGCATCGCGATGAGATAACCCCTGAAGGTTTCCTCAGCAACAACGCGGGCGGCATCCTTGGCGGTATTTCTTCCGGCCAGCCGATCGTGGCGCACCTGGCGCTCAAGGCCACGTCGAGCATCACCACACCAGGCCGTTCGATCGATGTGCACGGCAACCCGGTGGACGTGATCACCAAGGGCCGCCACGACCCGTGCGTCGGCATCCGCGCCACACCGATTGCCGAAGCCATGATGGCCATCGTGCTGATGGACCACCTCTTGCGTAACCGTGGGCAAAATGCCGATGTGCGCGTGAGTACCCCGATACTGGGCCAGCTGTGATCGCCTGGGGCAATGAGCGCGCTTGCTGTGGCGAGCGAGCTTGCTCGCGCTGGGCTGCGAAGCAGCCCCAATAGCATGCCCCAACCACTGCCATACTGGCGCCTCTCCAGCTTCTACCTCTTTTACTTCGCCCTGCTGGGGGCGACCGCGCCGTTCCTGGCGCTGTACTTCGATCACCTGGGTTTTTCCAGCGCACGCATCGGTGAACTGGTGGCCATCCCCATGCTGATGCGCTGCGTGGCCCCCAACCTGTGGGGCTGGATCGGCGATTACACCGGCCGGCGCCTGGCCATCGTGCGGTTCGGCGCGATGTGCACCCTGGCCAGCTTCTGCCTGATTTTCGTCAGCAAGACCTACGCCTGGCTGGCGCTGGTGATGGCCCTGCACGCGTTCTTCTGGCACGCAGTGCTGCCGCAGTTCGAAGTCATCACCCTGGCCCACCTGCACACGCAAACCTCACGCTACAGCCAGATCCGTCTGTGGGGCTCCATTGGTTTTATCCTCACCGTGGTGGTCATGGGGCGGCTGTTCGATTGGCTGAGCCTGGATATTTACCCGGTGGCGGTCGTGGTGATCATGGCCGGCATCATCGGCGCCAGCCTTTGGGTACCGAACGCGCAGCCTGCCAGCCACGGCAACCGCTTGGCCGGTGAGGGTTTCCTCAAGCAATTGCGCAGCCCAGGCGTGCTGGCGTTTTATGCCTGCGTGGCGCTGATGCAAATGAGCCATGGCCCGTATTACACCTTCCTCTCCTTGCACCTGGAGCACTTGGGCTACAGCCGTGGCGTGATTGGCCTGCTGTGGGCGCTGGGGGTGGTGGCGGAAGTGCTGATGTTCCTGGCCATGAGCCGTATCCTTGCGCGCTTTTCGGTGCGCCGGGTGCTGCTCGCCAGTTTCCTGCTGGCCGCGCTGCGCTGGTGGCTGCTGGGTTCATTTGCCGAGGTTTTCTGGCTGCTGCTGGTGGCGCAACTGATGCACGCCGCCACGTTTGGCAGCTTCCATGCAGCGGCGATTGCCTTTGTGCAACGCAGCTTCGGCGACCGCCAGCAAGGCCAGGGCCAGGCCCTTTATGCCGCGCTGGCCGGCACCGGCGGCGCGCTCGGCGCCCTGTATTCCGGCTACAGCTGGAACCTGCTGGGGCCAACCTTCACGTTCAGTATCGCCAGCCTCGCGGCCCTGGCCGCCGCCATTATCATTGGCCTTCGATTGCAAGAGCCGAACCAAGGAACCGTGCAATGAGCTATGTAGCCGTCTACTCCATCGCCACCCCGGACACCCCAAACAAAGTGTTGACCCATGCCGAGGATATCCAGTCGACCCTGGCCGAGCACGGTGTGCGCTTTGAACGCTGGCAGCCCAGCCTGATAGAAAAGGGCGCCACTGATGCTGAAATGATTGCCGCCTACCAGGCTCAGATCGAAGCCCTCGGCTACGCCGCTGTGGAAGTGGTCAGCGTGACCCAAGACCATCCACAGAAAGACGAGTTACGTGCGCAGTTCCTGGATGAACGTACCTACAGTGAAGACGAGGTGCGTTTCTTCATCGCAGGCCAGGGGCTGTTTACGCTGCACATAGGCGACTATGTGTACAGCTTGCGCTGTGAGAAGAATGACTTGCTGATCATCCCTGCCGGTGTACCGCACTGGTTCGACATGGGCGAAAACCCGCACTGTGTGACACTGCGTTTGTTCAACACAGCCCAGGGCGCTGTGCCCTCGTTGACCTGTGATGCGATTGCCACACGCTTTCCAGGACTCGATGACTAAGCACAAATAACTGAATGTTCAACTCTGGCAAGTTGGAAGTTGCTGTGGGAAGAAGCTTAATTATTTGTAGGGCAAAGCTGTTTGTTCTGCACTGTGCGCTTTGATTCCACTCGTTATGTAACTCTCTCTTCAGCGCCAATGTTTATGCCATCTGTCAATAGGAGGAATCCGAAAGGTGGCAGCGCATCAGCAGACATAAAGGAGAGAACAATGAGTGGCCCCGAGGAGACGTATCGCCCGTTAGTTATTGTACCGACGGCTATCAGAAAACGCCTGAGCTTGTGCGGCAAGCCCCTGACTGCCACGGAGCTGGAAATCCTGCGATGGGCCTCCGAGGGCAAGACGGTCTGGGAAATCAGCCAGATTCGCGCCACCTCTGAAGCCACGGTGAAATTTCATCTGCGCAACATCTACGGCAAGTTGGATGTCACCAACCGCGTACAGGCAAAGAATGAGGCCGCCCGCCAGGGCTTATGTTAACGGCATGAAAAAGGGCCGCGACGCTGAGTAGCGTCGCGGCCCTTTTTCAGATTTCCAGCTTAGGCCGAGTGATAGGTCGGCAGTGCAAAGCGGTTCTGGCTTTGCAGCATCGAAATCTGCGGCAGTTCGCTGGCTTGTTCAGCCAAGTCACGACGAATGGCGCTGATGACCCAGGTCAGTTGGTCGGCAGTGTGCAGCTGCTGATAAGAGATCGAGCGCTTGACCTGCTTACCTTCGCTGTTGCGCAGGGTCAACAGGATGCCGCCGTCCGGACGTGGCTGGGTGGTGACGTCGTAGTTGGAGAATACCGAAGCGAATTTATCTTGGATCAGGCTCATGTCTATCAGCTCCATTGGCTCAAGTTGGCAAGCATGGAGTGATAGGTGCAGTGATTGTGCCAGTATTGGATTTTTTAGAAAATCGTTATAAATCAGCAACTTATAAATTTACAGGATTTTCATTTTCGTGCAATTTGCATGAAGGGCCATCGTGCATCCTGCATTTTGCGCTATCTGCTCGGTGATTTTTTCGGGAGGAGGGGGAGGGCTGTACTGATACTGACCGCCTTTTGCTCGGAAAAATCCCGCTCGGCTGGCAGGCTGTTATCGCAGCGATGCGGCGGCCCGACAAGCCAGCTCCCGCATTTGGAGGGTGGAGTGTCCGGGAGATAAGCATCGGCCGGCCGCCACGAGATACAAAACTTTTCAAATCCCGCGTGTACAGCCAAAGAACCGCTGACGTATTTTCCGCTACACCAGTCGATGTACCTGGACCAGACCAAGAATAAGAAAAGGGACGTCCCGCCATGACTCATCAGCAAGTCGACATGATCACCTGGCGCATGATGCTGCGAAAGGTGCCTGCCATCGTTCGGGCCCTCCCACGGGTGGTGCGCGGCATGCGCGCGGCCAACGTCACCGACCCGGGCCAACCCTGCGGCCTGGGCTGGCATTTCGAACAAGCCGCCTTGCGCAACCCTGACGGTGCTGCCCTGCTTTATGGGGACAGCGTGATCAGCTACCGCGACGCCAATCAGCGCGCCAACCGTCTTGCCCACCACCTGCAAGCCCAGGGCATCGGCAAGGGTGACGTGGTGGCGCTGTTTATCGAAAATCGCCCCGAGTTGCTGCTCAACGTGCTCGCCGTGGCCAAGCTGGGCGGCATCTGCGCCATGCTCAACACGGCGCAAACTCAAGGGGCGTTGGTACACAGCCTGACCCTGGTCAACCCGGTTGCCATTGTGGTCGGTGCCGAATTGCTGGGCGCTTACGCGGCGGTGCGCGAACACGTGCAGATCCCGGCCGAGCGCACCTGGTTCGTGGCCGATCAACCCGGCAGTGCAGTGCCCGATGGCTATATCGACCTGATGGCCGCCAGCGCCGAAAGCCCGGTGGACAACCCGGTGAGTTCCGCGCAGGTGTTCTTTAATGACCCCTGCTTCTATATCTACACCTCCGGCACCACCGGCTTGCCCAAGGCCGGCATCATGAAGCACGGGCGCTGGACCAAAACTGCCGTGAGCTTCGGCAGTATCGCCCTGGACATGGGCCCGCAGGACGTCCTCTATTGCACCTTGCCGCTGTACCACGCCACCGGGCTGTGCGTGTGCTGGGGAGCGGCGATTATCGGCGCGTCGGGCTTTGCCATCCGGCGCAAATTCAGTGCCAGCCAGTTCTGGGACGATGCACGCAAGTTCAAGGCGACCACCCTGGGTTATGTCGGTGAGCTGTGCCGCTATCTGCTCGACCAGCCTGCCAGTGCGCAGGACCGCGATAATCAGGTGACCAAGATGGTCGGCAACGGCTTGCGCCCTGGTGTGTGGGCGCAGTTCAAGCAGCGTTATGGTGTGGAGCATATCTGCGAGCTGTATGCCGCCAGCGACGGCAATATCGGCTTTACCAACATACTGAATTTTGACAACACCATCGGCTTTTGCCTGCAGCATTGGGCGCTGGTGGATTACGCCCATGACACTGGTGAACCGCTGCGCGGCAGCGATGGGTTCATGGTCAAGGTGCCCACCGGCGGGCAGGGCCTGTTATTGGCGCGCATTGATGATAAGTCGCCCTTCGACGGCTATACCGATCCGGAAAAAAACCGCAAGGTGGTACTGACCGACGTATTCGAAAAAGGCGATCGCTATTTCAACACCGGTGACCTGGTGCGCAGTATCGGTTTCGGCCATGCGCAATTTGTCGATCGCCTGGGGGATACCTATCGCTGGAAGGGCGAAAACGTCTCGACCACCGAGGTGGAAAACGTCCTGCTCAAACACCCGCAGATCGCTGAAGTGGTGGCCTATGGCGTCGAGATCGACAACACCAACGGCCGCGCCGGCATGGTCGCCATCACCCCCAGCGAATCCCTGGCCAGCCTGGACATGCGCGAACTGCTGCAATTTGCCCACGGCCAGCTGCCCCCTTATGCGGTGCCGTTGTTTTTGCGGATCAAGGTGAAGATGGAAACCACCGGCACGTTCAAGTACCAGAAAGTGAAGCTCAAGGAGCAAGGGTTCGACCCGGACAAGGCTGGCAATGACCCGGTCTACGCCTGGTTGCCGGGTTCGGACAGCTATGTGCCGGTGACCGGGCAATTGCTGGCGCAGATCCAGGGCGGCCAATTCCGTTATTGATTCTGGCTATGGCGGCTTTTGACAAAAAAGCCATGACACCGGGGAACTCCCTCGCGACACTGGGCGCCTTAAACAGTTATATCAGTCGCCTCAGCAAGGAGCCCCCATGTCAGAACAGCCTAAACAAATGACCGAAGACGAAGCCGCCGAATTTGCCGAGCAAGTCTTCGACGTGGCCCGTCGCGGCGATGCCGCGATGCTCGCCGCGCTGTTGGCCAAAGGCCTGCCGGCCAACTTTCGTAATCACAATGGCGACACCTTGTTGATGCTCGCGGCTTACCACGGCCATGCCGAGGCGGTTAAAGTGCTGCTGGAGTTCAAGGCTGACCCCCTGATCGCCAACGACAAGAACCAGTTGCCGATTGCCGGTGCGGCGTTCAAAGGCAACCTGCCGGTGGTCCAGGCGTTGATCGAAGGCGGCACGCCGATTGACGCGGCCTCCTCGGACGGGCGTACGGCGTTGATGATGGCGGCGATGTTCAACCGCGTTGACATGGTTGATTACCTGCTCGGTAAAGGCGCAAATCCCAAGGCCACCGATGCACAAGGCGCGACAGCGCTGGCGGCGGCGCAGACCATGGGCGCGGTGGATACGGCGGCGCAGTTGCAGAAACTGGTGTAGGCTACGCGCCCTTCAAAACTTGCCCGTTACAGGATCGCCCCATGAAAACCGCCCTCGTCGAACTCATCAGTAAAATCAGCGCCGGCGTCATGGGTGAGGACGAAGTAGCGCGTATCGCCGACGAAGCGGCCCAGGCCTACGCGGCCCCGGCGGCGTTCCTGGCGGCCAACCCGGATATCAACTACGACGACAGCTTCCCGATCCCGCTGGGGGAGTGGGTGGTAGTGGGTAGCCTACCGGACACGGTGTTGTTCCAGGCCGATACCTATGGCGACCTGTTTGCCCAGATCGTCGCGTCGTTCGGTCCGGGTGTGGCGTTCAACCTCAAGCCCAAGCAACTGGCCAAGACCGAAGACCTGACCGCGCTGAACCGCATCCAGATCCAGATTAGCGCCCTGAGCCCGGAAGACGGCGGTTATGTGCTGGTGAATTTCAGCCAGTTGCTGGACGACGAGATCCAGGCGGTGCTGGTGTTCGGCAACGACCTGCCGCGGGTGCTGGAACTGTGTGCCGAAGTCGGCATCAAGGCCGAGCCCTCGCTTGAAGCCTTGAAGATTGCCGTACACGTCTGAAATAAAACGGAACCCCCGCCAAGGCTGACTATCCTACAAGGGCATGCCCTCACTTAGGAGCGACACCATGGGTTCCACGTTTAATAGCCTGATTGGCCTGATTATCCTCGCGCTGGATATCTGGGCGATCATCAACGTGTTCAAAAGCGGCGCCAGCACCGGCGCCAAAGTGCTGTGGATCCTGTTGATCCTGCTGTTGCCCGTGCTGGGCCTGATCATCTGGGCTATCGCCGGGCCGCGCGGTAACGTGCGGATCTGACGACCTACTCGATTTGGAGTGGGCACAGTCAATGTGGGAGCTGGCTTGCCTGCGATTGCGGTGTGTCAATCAAAACGATGCAAGCTGACCCACCGCTATCGCAGGCAAGCCAGCTCCCACAGGGGGGCACTGTATTAACCATATTTGTGTGTCGAAACTATTCGCCGCACGAAATTTTCACATCCCATCCAAGACAATTCGCCGGCTTTAACCGGCTGCCAGGGCTCTATCTCCAGTGCCCTTAAAGGCAGGGCCGTGCCTTACGTTCAGTAATTAATAGCCTTGCCGGCCTTGATCGGGCACCATTTGTGCCACCGCGTTAACCGCCTACCCCAGCCAGCCTGGGCGAGGGACGGACGCCACTGCATTATTTCGCAACTTAAACTTCCAATGGGTCCTAAAACGACATGGCAAACCCGGACGCCCTGAATCAGCAGCGAGCTTCAAATCGCCTGCTGCAACCGACCGTCAAATCCCATCTGGCGTACACGCTGCTCTGCGCACTGGTCATGATGGTGATGTTCTCCCTGCTGCGCCTGGCGTTGCTGGTCTACAACCGCGAGATGATCCTGGATACGCCGGCTTCGACGTTCCTGGAAGCGTTCGTCAACGGCACCCGCTTCGACATTCGTTTTGTGACATACGCGCTGATCCCGCTGTTGCTGGCTGTGTTCAGCGTACGGGCCATGGCGGCACGAGGCTTCTTCCGTTTGTGGCTGACCGTTGTGTCCAGCATTGCGCTGTTCCTCGGTCTTATGGAGATGGATTTCTACCGCGAATTCCACCAGCGCCTCAACGGCCTGGTCTTTCAGTATGTGAAGGAAGACCCGAAAACCGTGATGAGCATGCTCTGGTACGGTTTCCCGGTGGTGCGCTACCTGCTGGCCTGGGCCGTGGGCACGCTGATCCTGAGCATGGCCTTCAAGGGCGCTGACCGCGCAACGCGCCCCCGTGGCCCGTTCAGCGGCGGCACGATCAGCACTCGCCAGGTGGCGCCGTGGTACGGCCGCACCGCGGTGTTCATGGTCTGCCTGCTGGTTGCCGTGGTCGCCATCCGTGGCACCCTGCGCCAGGGGCCACCGCTGCGTTGGGGTGATGTCTACACCACCGATTCGAACTTCGCCAACCAGTTGGGCCTCAATGGCACCTTGTCGCTGATCGCGGCGGCCAAGGCGCGCTTCGGTGAAGACCGCGCCAACATCTGGAAGGCCACTCTGGAACAACCGCTGGCCACCCAGACCGTGCGCGACATGCTGGTGCTGCCGCAAGAGAAGCTGGTAGACACCGACACCGCTGCGGTACGCCGTGACTTCACGCCACCGGCCGAGAAAACCCTGCCGATCAAGAACGTCGTGGTCATCCTGATGGAAAGCTTCGCCGGTCACTCGGTGGGCGCATTGGGACGTCCGGGCAATATCACCCCGTACTTCGACAAGCTGACCCAAGAGGGCCTGCTGTTCGACCGCTTCTTCTCCAACGGCACCCACACCCACCAGGGTATGTTCGCCACCATGGCCTGCTTCCCGAACCTGCCGGGTTTCGAATACCTGATGCAGACCCCGGAAGGCAGCCACAAGCTGTCGGGCCTGCCGCAGCTGCTCAGTGCGCGTGATTTCGACGATGTGTATGTCTACAACGGCGATTTCGCCTGGGACAACCAATCGGGCTTCTTCAGCAACCAGGGCATGACCAACTTCATCGGCCGCAATGACTTCGTCAACCCGGTGTTCTCCGACCCGACCTGGGGCGTGTCCGACCAGGACATGTTCAACCGTGGCCTGGAAGAACTGAAGGCACGCGAAGGCGGCAAGCCGTTCTACGCGCTGCTGCAAACCCTGTCCAACCACACGCCGTACGCGTTGCCGACCCCATTGCCGGTCGAGAAAGTCACCGACCGTGGCAGCCTCAACGAGCATTTGACGGCCATGCGCTACTCCGACTGGGCCCTGGGCCAGTTCTTTGAAAAGGCCCGCAAGGAGCCGTACTTCAAGGAAACCCTGTTCGTGATTGTCGGTGACCACGGTTTCGGTAACGAGCAGCAGATCACCGAGATGGACCTGGGCCGCTTCAACGTGCCGATGCTGATGATTGCACCGGGCATGCGCGAGAAGTTCGGTGAGCGTGACCACACTGTGGGCACCCAGATCGACATCGTGCCCACCATCATGGGCCGCCTGGGCGGCGATACCTTGCACCAGTGCTGGGGCCGTGACCTGCTGAACCTGCCGGAAGGTGATAAAGGTTTCGGCGTGATCAAGCCATCGGGCAGCGACCAGACCGTGGCCTTGCTCACCGGCGACCGCGTACTGGTATTGCCCAAGGAAATGCCACCCAAGTTGTGGGAATACACCCTGGGCGCCGAGCCGAATGGCAAGGTGATTCCAGAGTCGCCGGACGAAGCCGCACTCAAGCAGAAACTCGAGTCGTTCCTGCAAACCGCGACCAAGAGCCTGCTGGATAACACCGCAGGTGTGGTGGACGGTAAGCCGGACTAACTGACCGGCAATAAAAAAGAGGCCTTCTAGAAGGCCTCTTTTTTTGCTTCTCAATTGTAGGAGCGAGCTTGCTCGCGAAAAACATCAACGAAAACGCGTGCGTTCTGAATAAACGCGGCGCCTGTGAGTGTTTCGCGAGCAAGCTCGCTCCTACAAAAACGCGGCGTTTATATCTTGCCGAGCAACAACAGCACCAGCAGAACAACCAGTACCACACCCAGGATACCCGACGGTCCATAACCCCAGTTACGCGAGTGCGGGAACACCGGCAGGCCACCGACCAGCAGGAGGATCAGGATAATAATCAGAATGAGGCTCATGGTTTTATTCCTTATAGGTTCTTTGCAAAAACCGGCTGTTTAACCGTTGGTTCGTCCATGTACAGTGGGACGCCTTACCCATTCCGACTCTGCCACTTCGCAGAAAATTCATTGTTTTTATAAAACATTTTGATGGGTCGCTTATTTCTTTTAACGCGTGCGCAACTTGAACTAATCAGTTGAAAAAAATTGAACTTAGTCTATGCGCGCAGCTGCTACCGAGCCCGCGGTTTGCCTGGGGCATTCATCACCCTGATGGTGCGTGGGTGGAGCAAAAACCTTCGCTACACTGCCGGTCACTTCTTCGTGAACCACAAGGCTACCTCCTATGCAAAACCGCATGATGATCACTGGCGCCGGGTCTGGCCTGGGTCGCGAAATCGCTCTGCGCTGGGCTCGTGAAGGCTGGCAGTTGGGGTTGTCCGATGTCAGCGAGCCCGGTTTGCAGGAAACCCTCAAGCAGGTTCGCGAGGCGGGCGGTGATGGTTTTACCCAGCGTTGTGACGTGCGTGACTACAGCCAGCTAACGGCCTTTGCCCAGGCCTGTGAGGTGAAGCTCGGCGGCATCGATGTGATCGTCAACAACGCCGGTGTGGCCTCGGGCGGGTTCTTCGCTGAATTGTCCCTGGAGGATTGGGACTGGCAGATCGCAATCAACCTGATGGGCGTCGTCAAAGGCTGCAAGGCGTTCCTGCCGCTGCTGGAAAAGAGCAAGGGGCGCATCATCAACATCGCCTCAATGGCCGCGCTGATGCAAGGCCCGGCCATGAGCAACTACAACGTGGCCAAGGCGGGCGTGGTGGCGTTGTCCGAGAGCCTGCTGGTGGAGCTCAAGCAACAGGAAGTGGGCGTTCATGTGGTGTGCCCGTCGTTTTTCCAGACCAACCTGCTCGACTCCTTCCGTGGGCCAACCCCAGCCATGAAGGCCCAGGTGGGCAAACTGCTTGAGAGTTCGCCCATCTCGGCGGCGGATATCGCCGACTACATTTACCAGCGCGTGGCCGCAGGCGAGTTCATGATCCTGCCCCACGAGCAAGGCCGCATGGCTTGGGCGTTGAAACAGAAAAATCCGCAACTGCTGTATGACGAAATGACACTGATGGCCGACAAGATGCGCGCCAAGGCGCAGGCCGTGAAGGGCTGATTCGGCTGCGGTCTGTCAGACAAATTACCTGCCTGCGTAGGCAGTGCCTGATTTTCCCGCAAGCCATTGCCGGCCCAGCGCCAAGGGGGCATGGTCGGGGTCCTGCTACTGGAAAAGGACAACCGCCATGCTGGTCTTAAGCCGTGCCACAGGCGAAGCCATCGCCATTGGCGATGACATCACCGTGCATATCCTGGAAGTGAACGGTACTCATGTGAAATTCGGCATCGAGGCGCCGGTGGGCGTCAACGTGTACCGCGCCGAGGTGTACCGCAAGATACTCAAAGGCGAGGGCCAAGCTACCCATCCCGTGCCGGCGCCCAACCCTTAGGCGCCGCTGTTCAGTCGAACAGGTGCTTGGGCACATCGTGCTTGAGCATCAACTGGCATTGCTCGCTCTCGGGGTCGAAGACGATCAGCGCCTGGCCTTTGGTCAGCGCCTGGCGCACGCGCAGCACGCGGGTTTCCAAGGGCGTGTCGTCGCCATTGTCGGTACCGTCGCGGGTGACGAAGTCTTCGATGAGGCGGGTGAGGGTGTCGACTTCAAGTGCATCGTAGGGAATCAGCATACAAGCCTCAGGTATCAGGTCCCGGCGATGCTACTGCGCCGGGACCTTTGTTGCCAGTATCAACTCACACAGCGTCAGGACTTCTGGCCGACCAAGCTGTCCACCGACGGCACACGGGTGTCGCTCTCCATTTGCGTTTCATGCTCGATCTGATGACTGAACCGGTCCAGGGAACCCTGGGCCGGTTGCGCATCGCTGGCAAACACCGGCGGGCTGAGGATGTAGGCGCCCAGCAAGCGGCTCAGGGCGGCGAGGCTGTCGATGTGGGTACGCTCATAGCCATGGGTGGCATCGCAACCGAAGGCCAGCAGCGCGGTGCGAATATCATGGCCGGCGGTGACTGCCGAGTGCGCATCGCTGAAGTAATAGCGGAACAGATCGCGGCGCACCGGCAGCTCGTTGTCTGACGCCAGGCGCAGCAAGTGGCGGGACAGGTGATAGTCATAGGGCCCGCCAGAGTCCTGCATGGCCACGCTCACCGCATGTTCGCTGGACTGCTGGCCGGGGGCGACCGGGGCGATATCGATGCCGACAAACTCACTCACATCCCAGGGCAGGGCGGCCGCTGCACCGCTGCCGGTTTCTTCGGTGATGGTGAACAGCGGGTGGCAGTCGATCAGCAGGGGCTGGCCACTGTCGACGATGGCCTTGAGCGCAGCGAGCAGTGCGGCGACGCCGGCCTTGTCGTCCAAGTGGCGGGCGCTGATATGCCCGCTTTCGGTGAACTCGGGCAGCGGGTCGAACGCCACGTAGTCACCGACGCTGATTCCCAGGGAATCGCAGTCGGCGCGCGTGGCGCAGTAGGCGTCCAGGCGCAGTTCCACATGGTCCCAGCTCACCGGCATTTCATCCACGGCGGTGTTGAACGCGTGCCCGGAAGCCATCAGCGGCAACACGCTGCCGCGAATCACGCCGTTATCGGTGAACAGGCTGACACGGCTGCCTTCGGCAAAGCGGCTCGACCAGCAGCCCACCGGCGCCAGGGTCAGACGCCCGTTGTCCTTGATCGCACGCACGGCGGCGCCGATGGTGTCCAGGTGCGCGGAGACAGCACGGTCAGGGCTGTTTTTCTGGCCCTTGAGGGTGGCGCGAATCGTGCCGCGCCGGGTCATTTCAAACGGGATGCCGAGTTCTTCCAGGCGCTCGGCGACGTAGCGCACGATGGTGTCGGTAAAACCGGTGGGGCTGGGAATGGCGAGCATTTCCAGCAGCACTTTTTGCAGATACGCGAGATCGGGTTCGGGAATGGTTCGGGTCATGGAAACTCCTGATGAGTTGAGGGCGATCGACGCTCTGCGATCGTGCGATCGTTCCCACGCTCTGCGTGGGAATGCTCAGGGACGCTCTGCGTCCGCTGTGGTGACGCAGAGCGTCACAGGCTGCATTCCCACGCGGAGCGTGGGAACGATCGCGGAGCGTGGGAACGATCGGTAGTCAGGTAGCTGGCTGACTGTGTGGAAACAACAAATCCACAAACTTCTCAGCCGTAGGTTGCGGTTCATGGTTGGCCAAGCCGGCCCGTTCGTTGGCTTCGATAAAGACATACTCTGGCTGGTCGGCCGCAGGCACCATCAGGTCCAGGCCGACCATGGGAATATCCAGGGCACGGGCCGCGCGGACAGCCGCGTCCACCAGCGTCGGATGCAAGATCGCCGTGACATCTTCCAGGCAACCCCCGGTGTGCAGGTTGGCGGTGCGTCGCACGGCCAGTTGCACGCCACGGGGCAGGATGCTGTTGTAGTCGTAACCTGCGGCTTTGAGGGTGCGCTCGGTTTCTGCATCCAGCGGGATTTTGCTCTCGCCATCGGTGGCCGCCTGGCGACGACGGCTTTGTGCCTGGATCAACGCGCGAATCGAATGTTGACCGTCGCCGATCACTTCGGCAGGGCGGCGAATCGCAGCCGCGACCACTTCAAAACCGATCACCAGGATGCGCAGGTCCAGGCCTTCGTGGAAGCTTTCCAGCAACACGCGGCTGTCGAACTGGCGCGCCGCTTCAACCGCCTGCTGCACCTCCTCGATGCTCTGCAAATCCACGGCGACGCCATGGCCTTGCTCGCCGTCCAGCGGCTTGACCACGATGCGCTGGTGTTCGTCGAGAAACTCCAGGTTGTCGTCGGCACTGCCGGCCAACTGTTGCACCGGCACCTGCAGGCCTGCGGCCTTGAGCACCTTGTGGGTCAGGCTCTTGTCCTGGCACAGGGTCATGCTGATGGCGCTGGTCAGGTCGCTCAGGGATTCACGGCAACGCACCCGACGCCCGCCGTGGCTGAGGGTGAACAGGCCCGCATCGGCATCGTCGACCTGCACATCAATGCCGCGCCGGTGGGCTTCCTCGACGATGATGCGCGCGTAAGGGTTGAACTCCGCCTGCGGCCCCGGGCCCAGGAATAGCGGTTGATTGATGCCGTTCTTGCGCTTGATCGCAAAGGTGGTCAACGCCCGGAAGCCCAGCTTGGCGTAAAGGCTCTTGGCCTGGCGATTATCATGCAGCACCGACAAGTCCAAATAGCTCAAGCCTCGGCTCATGAAGTGCTCCACCAAGTGGCGCACCAACACTTCACCGACGCCAGGGCGCGTGCATTGAGGGTCGACGGCCAGGCACCAGAGGCTGCAACCATTCTCTGGGTCGTGGAAGGCCTTGTGATGGTTGAGGCCCATCACGCTGCCAATCACCGCGCCGCTGTCTTCATCTTCGGCCAGCCAGTACACCGGGCCGCCTTGATGGCGTGGGGTAAGGCGCTCCGGGTCGACGGGTAGCATCCCGCGCCCCTGGTACAAGTGGTTGACCGCTTGCCAGTCGGCCTCGCTCTGCACCCGGCGAATGCGAAAACCGCGAAACACCCGGGTGGCCGGGCGGTAGTCGGTGAACCACAGGCGCAGGGTGTCGGACGGGTCGAGGAACAGTTGCTGCGGGTCAATGCCCAGGATCTGCTGGGGTGCGGCCACGTACAGCGCGATATCGCGCTCGCCGGGCTGCTCGTTGAGCAGTTCCTGGGCCAGGCTTGCCGGGTCGGGAAAGGTGTGGCCGATCAACAACCGGCCCCAGCCGCAATGCACGGCAATCGGGTCGGCGGCCAGCGCGCTGCCATCTTCGGCCAGGCGCGCTTGCAGGCGCTCGTAGGTCGGCGCCTGGCCTTTGAGTAAGCGTTGGCTGTAAGCCGCGGCATTCGGTTTCATCGATCAGATTCCTTGTTCGCTCAGCCACAGGTTCAGCGCCGCCAACTGCCACAATTTGGAGCCGCGCAGTGGGGTCAGTTGGCCTTGCGGGTCGGTGAGCAAGCGGTCGAGCATGGCCGGGTTGAACAGCCCGCGATCCTGGCTCGGGTCCAGCAGCAACTCGCGCACCCAGTTCAAGGTATCGCCCTGCAGGTGCTTGAGGCCGGGTACGGGGAAGTAGCCTTTCTTGCGGTCGATGACTTCGCTGGGGATCACCCGACGCGCCGCTTCCTTGAGCACCTGTTTGCCGCCGTCGGGCAGCTTGAACTGGGCCGGCACACGGGCCGACAGTTCTACCAGGCGGTAGTCGAGGAACGGTGTGCGCGCTTCCAGGCCCCAGGCCATGGTCATGTTGTCGACGCGTTTGACCGGGTCGTCCACCAGCATCACCGTGCTGTCCAGACGCAGGGCCTTGTCCACCGCCGCGTCGGCGCCCGGCATCGCGAAATGCTCGCGCACGAAGTCGCCGGCAGCGTCGTTGGCGGTCAGCCATTGGGGCGCGACGGTCGCCGCGTAGTCGTCGTAGCTGCGGTCGAAAAACGCCTCGCGGTAGGCCGCGTACGGGTCGCTGGCACCGTCCACTTGTGGGTACCAGTGGTAACCGGCGAACAGTTCATCGGCGCCCTGGCCGCTCTGCACCACTTTGCAATGCTTGGCCACTTCCCGCGACAGCAGGTAGAAGGCGATGCAGTCATGGCTGACCATCGGCTCGCTCATGGCGCGGAAGGCGGCCGGCAGTTGCTTGATGATCTCGCTTTCGGCGATGCGCAGTTGGTGGTGATGGGTGCCGTAGTGTTTGGCGATCAGGTCTGAGTACTGGAACTCATCGCCACGTTCGCCACCGGCGTCTTCAAAACCGATGGAGAAGGTCGACAGATCCTCCACGCCCACTTCGCGCAGCAGGCCGACGAGCATGCTCGAGTCGACGCCGCCTGACAGCAATACACCCACATCCACCGCCGCACGTTGGCGAATGGCCACGGCTTCGCGGGTGCTGTCGAGTACGCGGTCGGTCCAGTCTTCCAGGGTCAGGTGTTTTTCATCTTCATGGGGGCCATAGGGCAGGGTCCACCAGGTTTTCTGTTCGGTTTTGCCGCTGGCGTCGATGCGCATCCAACTGGCAGGCGGCAGCTTTTCGATGCCGGCCAACAGCGTGCGCGGTGCGGGCACCACGGCGTGGAAATTCAGGTAGTGGTTGAGGGCGACCGGATCGAGGATCGGGTTGATGTCACCGCCCTTGAGCAACGCGGGTAACGCCGAGGCAAAGCGCAGGCGCTGGCCGGTGCGCGACAGGTACAGAGGTTTGACCCCCAGACGGTCGCGGGCGATGAACAGGCGCTGGGCATCACGCTCCCAAATGGCAAAGGCGAACATGCCGTTGAGCTTGGGCAGCAACGCTTCGCCCCAGGCGTGATAACCCTTGAGCAACACTTCGGTGTCGCCACCGGAATAGAAGGCGTAACCCAGGGCTTCCAGCTCTTGGCGCAGCTCCGGGAAATTATAGATAGCGCCATTGAAGGCCAGGGACAGCCCCAGGTGGGCGTCGACCATCGGCTGGGCGGAGCCGTCTGACAGGTCCATGATTTTCAGGCGGCGGTGGCCCAGGGCAATCGGCCCTTGGGCATGAAAACCCCAGGCGTCGGGGCCTCGGGGGGCGAGGTGATGGGTGATGCGTTCTACGGCTGCCAGGTCGGCAGGTTGATGATCAAAGCGTAACTCGCCAGCTAATCCACACATAAGTTCCTTACCGGTTTTTCCGTTGGGGAGGGGTCAACACTCAATACGCCCAAAAGGGCGCGTACCCAGAAACTGACCCAGTGCTATGCGTGGAGTTTTAGACCGATAAGTTATAAGGCCGCTAACCACTTTGCCATCAATCGGTCTCTTTGCGGGGCGCGGCTTGGCCTCGAACCAGAGCCCGCAGGGCAAAGCGGTTGGGATGGCAAGCCTCGGCTACGCTGGTTGGCACTGGCAGGGGCTCATCACTCAGCCAAGCAGCCAGCAGTTCGCCGCACAACGGCGCAGTGATCAGGCCGCGCGAGCCATGGCCGCTGTTCAGATAGAGCCCCGGCAACCACGGGCATGGCGTTTGCGGCACTTGCCGGGCGTCTTTGCCCAGTACCGCATAAGCCTGCTCAAACGCCGCATGGTCAGCCAGTGGCCCAACGATGGGCAGATAGTCAGGGCTGGTACAACGAAACGCGGCACGGCCCTCCAGCTGTTCGGGCGCCAAGCGATCAGCACCCAGGCGCTGCAGCAGGTCGGTAGAAATCTCACCCAGCATCTGCAGGTTGCCGTGGTGTTCGGCGGGCGTGGGCGTGAGGTCCTGATTGGTGAAGTCAAAACTGGCGCCCAGGGTGTGTTCGCCAAGCCGAGCCGGTGCGACGTAGCCCTCGGCACAGACGACAGTGGCCAGGGCCTTACTTGCCGGGGTTTGCGCCAGCCGCGTGATCTGCCCACGGATGCGCTTGAGCGGCATGTCGGCACTGAAGGGGAAACGCTTGATCTCCGCAGCCCCGGCGAGCACCACGACACTGGCGCTGGCCAGCACGCGGTCACCGGCGCGGGCTTGCCACTGGTCGTCGAGCCGGTGCAGTTCCAGTGCCTCGTGGTGGGTGAGCACTTCAATCAGGGGATGTTTCGCCTGCCACTGGCACAGCGCGGGTGGATGCACCCAACCGCCCTGTGGAAAAAACAACCCGCCGTGGGCCAGTTCGATTCCCGCCTTTTGCTGCGCCTGCTCGCGGTCCAGCAGGTGCAGCAGGTCTGGAGCGAAGGCGTGTGCCAATTGAGCCTGACGCTGGCTCTCTTTGGCATCAAACGCCAGTTGCAACACGCCACAGCCGTCCCAATCGACGCCTCGGTGCAAGTGTTCCAGCAGACGCCGGGTGTGGCCAAAACCGCTGAGTATCAGTTGGGACAAGGCCGTGCCATGGGCCGAAAGCTTGAGGTACAACACACCCTGTGGGTTGCCCGAAGCTTCCTGTGCCAGGCCGGCGTGGCGCTCCAGCAGGCTGACACGCCAGCCACGGGCGGCGAGGCTGGCGGCGGTCGCGCAACCGGCCAGGCCACCGCCGATGACCAGGGCGTGACGTTCACCCTCGATGGCGGGTGGCCGGGCGAACCAGGGTTTACGTGGGGGCGGCGCGGGTAAGTCGGCGGGCCAACCGACAAACTCCCCACGCAGGATCTCCCACTTATGGCCGATGCCTGGCGTGCGTTTCATCTTGAACCCGGCGGCATTGATCAACCGCCTTACCCAGCCGGTGCTGGTGAAGGTGCTGATGGTCGAGCCCGGTGCCGTCAGGCGCGCCAGTTGGGCGAACAGCTCAGCGGTCCACATGTCGGGGTTTTTCGCCGGGGCGAACCCGTCGAGAAACCACGCATCGACCTGGGCGTCCAGTTGCGGCAACTGTTCCAGCGCATCACCGATCAACAGGGTCAGGGTCACGCGGCCATTGTCCAGTACCAGGCGCTGGAAACCCTGGTGGATGGCAATGTATTGCGTCAGCAGTTGCTCGGCCAAGGGTTGCAGTTCGGGCCAGAGGGCGAGGGCGCGTTGCAGGTCGGCATGGCTGAGGGGGTATTTTTCCACGCTGACAAAGTGCAGCCGCGCACCGGCGACTGCGTGCTGTTCGAACAACTGCCAGGCGCAGAGGAAGTTCAAACCGGTGCCGAAGCCGGTCTCGCCAATCACCAGGCGCCCACCTGTTGGCAAGGCGGCGAAGCGTTCCTGCAAGCGGTTCTGCTCCAGGAACACGTAGCGGGTTTCTTCAAGGCCTGACTGGTCGGAAAAATACACGTCGTCGAATACCCGCGAATGCGGGCGGCCTTGATCATCCCAGTCGAGCTGGGCGTGGGTGATGGGGTTCATGGCGGCTCATAAAATGAAAGCGGGCAAAGACAAGGCGGCCATTCTAGCCGATCAACAGGTGTTGAATTGATCCATGGCAAGGCTGGGGTGTATTTCCTTGCGCGTGTCTTGGCCCAATCCGCTAGTCTTGAGCCATCTTGAAACGGAGCTGCCCATGTTCGAATCCGCCGAAATCGGTCACGCCATCGACAAAGACACCTACGACGCCGAAGTGCCGGCCCTGCGTGAAGCCTTGCTGGAAGTTCAATACGAGCTGCAACAGCAGAAGCGCTTCCCGGTGATCATCCTGATCAACGGCATCGAGGGCGCGGGCAAGGGTGAAACCGTCAAGCTGCTCAATGAATGGATGGACCCGCGCCTGATCGAAGTGCGCACCTTCGACCAGCAGACCGACGAAGAACTGGCGCGCCCACCGGCCTGGCGCTACTGGCGGCAACTGCCGGCCAAGGGCCGCATGGGCATTTTCTTCGGCAACTGGTACAGCCAGATGCTGCAAGGCCGCGTGCATGGGCAGATCAAGGATGCGCGCCTGGACCAGGCCATCGCCGGCGCCGAGCGTCTGGAAAAGATGCTCTGCGATGAAGGTGCGCTGATCTTCAAGTTCTGGTTCCACCTGTCCAAAAAACAGATGAAGGCGCGCCTCAAGGCCCTGGCCGACGACCCGCTGCACAGCTGGCGCATCAGCCCATTGGACTGGCAGCAGTCCAAGACCTACGACAAGTTCGTGCATTTCGGTGAGCGCGTGCTGCGCCGTACCAGCCGCGATTACGCGCCGTGGCATGTGATCGAAGGTGTCGACCCGCATTACCGTGGGCTGACCGTGGGCAAGATCCTGCTGGATGGGCTGCAAAGTGCCCTGAAGCAGGCCAAGGTCAAGGCCAGCGGCATGAACCCGGCGCCGTTGCTGGCCTCGGTGGACCAAAAGAGCCTGCTCGACAGCCTCGACATGACCCTGCGCCTGGACAAGGACGATTACGAAGAACAACTGATTACCGAACAGGCACGCTTCTCTGGCCTGATGCGCGACAAACGCATGCGCAAGCACGCCCTGGTGAGTGTGTTCGAGGGCAACGACGCGGCGGGCAAGGGCGGGGCGATCCGTCGGGTGGCGGCGGCACTGGACCCGCGTCAGTACCACATCGTGCCGATTGCCGCGCCCAGCGAAGACGAACGCGCCCAGCCGTATCTATGGCGGTTCTGGCAGAAGATCCCGGCGCGCGGCATGTTCACCGTGTTTGACCGCTCCTGGTACGGCCGCGTGCTGGTGGAGCGTATCGAAGGTTTCTGCACCCCGGCAGACTGGATGCGTGCCTATGGCGAGATCAATGACTTTGAAGAGCAGCTACGCGATGCGGGGGTGATCGTGGTCAAGTTCTGGCTGGCTATCGACAAGGAGACGCAGCTGGAGCGCTTCCAGGCCCGTGAAGAAATCCCCTTCAAACGCTTCAAGATCACCGAAGACGACTGGCGCAACCGCGACAAGTGGGACGACTATCGCGCGGCGGTGGGCGACATGGTTGACCGCACCAGCACCGAGGTGGCGCCCTGGACGCTGGTGGAAGCCAACGACAAGCGCTGGGCGCGGGTCAAGGTGCTGCGCACCATCAACCGTGCGCTGGAAGAGGCGTTTGATAAAACCGACAAGCACGACAAAAAGAAAAAGAAATAGCCTGTAGGAGCGAGCTTGCTCGCGAAAAACGTCAACGATAACGCGTGCTTCCTGAGTGAACGCGGCGCCTATTAGTTTTTCGCGAGCAAGCTCGCTCCTACAGAGAACCATAGAGACCCCATGCTTTTGCATCCACGCAGTGAATGATCATCGCAGTCGGCCCGGCCCGGCTCTATCCTCGACCCACAACCACAAGATCGAGGTAGCCCATGCGTGAAGTAGTGATCGTCGACAGCGTGCGAACCGGCCTGGCCAAATCCTTTCGCGGCAAGTTCAACCAGACCCGTCCCGATGACATGGCGGCCCATTGTGTCAATGCGCTGCTGGCCCGCAACGGTATCGACCCGGCGACGGTGGAAGATTGCATTGTCGGTGCCGGCTCCAACGAAGGCGCCCAGGGCTATAACATCGGGCGTAACGTGGCGGTGCTTTCGCAACTGGGTACCGGTACGGCGGGCATGACCCTCAACCGTTTCTGTTCCTCGGGCTTGCAGGCGATTGCCATTGCCGCCAACCAGATCGCTTCGGGTTGCAGCGACATCATTGTCGCCGGTGGCGTGGAGTCCATCAGCCTGACCATGAAGAGCGTCAACACCGATAACCTGATCAACCCGCTGCTTAAAGAACAGGTGCCGGGCATTTACTTCCCCATGGGCCAGACCGCCGAAATCGTTGCGCGGCGTTATCACGTCAGCCGCGAAGACCAGGACCTTTACGCGCTGCAAAGCCAGCAGCGCACTGCCCAGGCCCAGGCTGATGGCTTGTTCAATGATGAAATCGTGCCGATGGCGGTCAAGTACAAGGTCGAGGATAAGAACACTGGCGCGGTGCAGATCCTGGACGGCGTGGTCGACCGGGATGACTGCAACCGCCCGGACACCACCCTGGCGAGCCTCAGCGGCTTGAAGCCGGTATTTGCCGAGGATGGGTCGGTGACGGCAGGTAACTCCTCGCAGCTTTCCGACGGTGCGTCGATGACCCTGGTGATGAGCCTGGAAAAAGCCTTGGAACTGGGGCTCAAGCCTAAGGCCTTTTTCCGGGGTTTTACCGTGGCCGGTTGCGAGCCGGATGAAATGGGCATTGGCCCGGTGTTCTCGGTGCCCAAGTTGCTCAAGGCCAAGGGCTTGCAGGTGGCGGACATCGACCTGTGGGAACTCAATGAGGCCTTTGCTTCTCAGTGCCTCTACGCGCGTAATCGCCTGGAGATTGATAATGCCAAGTACAACGTCAACGGTGGCTCGATTTCCATTGGGCATCCGTTTGGCATGACCGGTTCGCGGCAGGTGGGGCACCTGGTGCGCGAGTTGCAACGGCGCAATTTGCGTTACGGGATTGTCACCATGTGCGTGGGGGGCGGGATGGGCGCTACCGGGCTTTTCGAAGCCGTGCGCTGACTCCGTTTGGAACAGCGCCAGTGTGGGAGGGCTAATGTGGGAGCTGGCTTGCCTGCGATGGCGGCCTGCCAACCGATACTTCTCTACCTGGCACCCCACGATCCAACTGTGGGAGCTGGCTTGCCTGCGATGACGGCCTACCAGCCGATACTTCTCTCCCTGACACCCCCCGATCCAATTGTGGGAGCTGGCTTGCCTGCGATGACGGCCTGCCAGCCGACACTTCTCTTCCTGACACCCCACCATCCAACTGTGGGAGCGGGCTTGCTCGCGAAGGCGGCCTGGCAGTCAACACAGTT